>CAKKPR010000334.1:0-8383 GCA_919901705.1 Thermodesulfovibrionales bacterium
TCATATTCCTTTATTTGATGGCAGCTTTTAGATAATGTTATTGATGAAAAAGAAGCCTGAAAGGTTTGGATGTAAATCTTTTTCGCCATGTTATCTGTCTGTTGCGGGGAAGCTCTTTTTAAAATGAATTTAGAAGGTTTGACCCCCAATTAGCCCCCTCGTTCTCATGTTTTTGCCCTCCTTTTAAAAAAATCTCTCCTATAAGCCTCTGCTCTCTTTCGGTCTTGAGCTAAGTCGAGGCAATATCCTCCAAGCCCTGTTCTTTTTGATTCTGGCTCGATTATCCCGGCCATATCAAAGTTAAAGTTTCCGTGTTTGTATGATACGACCATTCTGCTTCCATCCGGTTTTTCACCGAGAGTTATTACTTCTTCAATGCCGTCTCCATCGACATCGCATATAGCAAAATCTAAGAAGGGAAGCCCAAGCCTTGTACCGAACCAGACAGGGTATATCCCTCGCTTGGACCTCCCATACACGTAGAGCCTGTTTGCGATGGTTTTGTCGAACCGGGTTGTCTTATTCACACCGACACAAAGTTTCCGGATACTGTCGCCATCAAGGTCACATGAATAAATCCTCCATGGGTTATGCTCGGTGTGAGAATCCAGATGAGGCACGCCCAGTTTGCCGGATGAGATATCACAATCCACGAACCCGAGTCTTCCATCTTTTTTCCCTCTCAATATGAAATATATTGTGCTTCCCTGTGAGTCTGAGATAAAGGCCGCGTCCGTGATTGACTGAGATTTAAACGGTATGGTAATAGAATCTACCTTGTTGCCCTGAAGGTCTTCGGTACTTATCTTGTTGCGATAGACAACCAACTTAAAGCCTCCGGTATTGTATTCCTTTATAGGAAACTGAAATGACTGAAGACCGTTTCCATTTATATTAGCGCTTCTTAGTCTTGCGTTAATTTGCCTTGTCTCTTTTCCCCCTGCCTGTACAGGACCTTTCCCACTGTCAATAAGGGGAATGAAATGTGGTGAAACAATGCGGCCCTTTTCGATCTTACATTTAAATAGAGCTGTTTTTGATTGTTCGTCGGCGCGGTTATCAAAGAGAAAGTTCCCAAGGCTATATATTATCAAACCATCTTTATAACGCTCTGTCTCCTGCAAGACATGAGGGTGGTGGCCAATGACAAGAGTCGCGCCCGAATCAACGGCGACGTGCGCAAGTGCGCGCTGTTTTTCATCCGGTTTTGTTTCAAGTTCTCTGCCCCAGTGAAAAGATACTATTACCACGTCAACAAGGTCTCTGATGGATTCCACGTCTGCTTTAACAGAGGATGGATCTGCAAGGGCCAATCTTTGGCAGGTCGAAGGAGACGCATTCAACACATCAGTGTATGCAAGGATAGCAACCCTTACGCCCTTTTTTTCTATAAACAGAGGCTTTCCCAAGGTGCCTGCATATTTTATGGAGGCTCCGTCAAGGGCTGAAAGGGTTTCTTCAAAGCCTTCCGGACCGAAATCGCATGTGTGATTGTTTGCAACGACTGCAACATTGAAGCCTGACTTACGAATGCCTTCGAGGAACTCCGGATTACCCCGGAACCTGTATTTAGCAGTCCCCGGACGCCATTCCGAGGAAAGGGAGGATTCAAGATTGAACATGGCAAGATCGTTTTTTTGTATAAGACCGGCAACATGTCTCAGGGGCCAATAAGGGTCGTTCGACTCAATGGCGCGTCTAATCCCTCTGTCGAGGAGCACGTCTCCTGCAGCAACAAAATCAAGGGCAAGGACGTTAGTGGCAAGCAACAACAAACAAAGCGCACTAACGAGACCTTGTTGAAAAATCATGATGCTATAAGGCCTCAATAAGATATCAGCTTCCAGCCGGGGGTATCGGACCATTTTTCTCTGTAGGAATCAGCGGGTCGTGCTGCCGGAAAGGCTGAGGAAAAAATGCTTGTCCATTCCGGGGATAGCGGAATGTTTTTCCCGCTGATAAGAATATCCTGCCATTTTTCGTCTGTGAGCCTGTTTGACGCAGGCTGACGGAATTCGTAATAGGTGAACACGGCGCCGCGCATGAGCCTGTATGAGCCTCCTTCCTCAACTGCCACGTAGATCTCGTTTGCCCAGCCTACTCCCTCCTCAAGCACATTGTGTGCACCCATATAATATGCCGTATGTACGTCGGCAATCAGTGGAATGCGTTTTTCATAATCACTTAACTCGCTCCAAAACCAATCAATTCTATTGATCCATTCGAAACTGAGTGGATCTGGCCCCTTGTCATTATGGGCCATTAACAATATCCGCAGGGTCAGGCGTTCAAGCTCTCCGCCAAAACCCATTATCCGGGCATATTCTTTGGCAGTCCTTTCTGTACCACCGTTTTCTTTATCTACAACGCTCTTTAAAAACAAGGCTATTTCTTTAAAGGTAGAGAAATTATCTTGCATGCCTTTTTCCATGAAGCCGCTTGATTTAAGGACACTTGCAGATAAGTCAATAGTCGTAATAAGCCTTTTAAAGAACTCCGCATTCGGTTCAACATATCCCTTTGGAGGCTCCGGGAACCACACCCAATGATCTTCTCCTCCTTCGCCGGACTCTGCGGCAATCATCGACTGCTTTGCGTAAAGTATTGTGTTATGCCTTAGCTCGGTCCAGCTTGCAAGCGAAGTGTTCAGAGACTTTGCCTCCCATCCCCTGCCTTTGAGAAAAAATTGTATGTTTCCATCTCTATGCGCCTCAAACAGGGTCTTTAAGGACCAGAGCCATGACATATAAAGGTTCTTCTTCCATTCGGCCTCGTCAATACGGCTGAATTCAGATTTTAGCTTTTCGAGCTCCTTCGGATATTCAGGAAAGCCTCTTTGCCAGTCTGCTTTGTAGTCGTTGAGCATGAGGGATTCAGCCATGCGGTTTCCCAAAACAGCCATTACGTCAAGCCCTTTTGGAAAGAGACGGGAATCGGCTTCGCTGGTGATATTTGCTTTTACGAGCCGTTGCATTATCTCAGAATCCGGGATATACCTCTGTCCCATAAGCCTGAATATCGGCCCTTGCTCTCTCTCTTTGTCGCTGACATCAACATAAACGTGCCTGATCTTAGTTTTTGATTTATATTTATCCTTGGCAAGACCCATGAATATTCTTAATTTCTCTTTGTCGGAATAATTGCTTTCTTTGCCGAAGGCCTCTCCTGCCATATTATCCAAATCCATCGGGTCGAGGTCATCGGATTCACCTGAATAAAAAGCTGTTATGTTACTAATGCCGCGCCAGAGGTCAATTAATTTTGCTTCAAAAAGTATGTCCTTGACCATCAGGGCCGTTAAAGCTGTTTCTTCAAAACCCTCTCTTATATGAAGCGGATAAAGACCGTACCACAGTGATGCTTTAAAGTAAGACTTAAGAGCGTCGGATCTCGTATAGTGGCCGCGGGGAACAAATTGCGTGTAATCAACCCAAAGGTCTTTTTTGTCAGGGTCTTTGTATGCGGCGTTGTCAGCCGCAAGTATCTCGGGAGGTGAAAATGAAGCGTGAGCCTCAATCGATGCAAGCTCTTTGCCGACGATGCCTTTTATGTCATTATGAAGTTTCTTGCGGTCACCGGTCAGGAGGACATAAGGGACGGAGAAATATGCAAGGGCCTCCCTGGCCACTTTCTTTTTTAACAGGTCAGTCCCGCTCGTTTCATATCTCTTCCTTGCGGTCTTCATCGCTGCTTCTGTGAGCTTCAGAAGGTCGGCCCGAAGCCTGCGCTCCTCTACCTGTCTTAAGGTATTGTCGAAGAGGATAGAGTATACCTGAAGGAGACTGTCGGTTGTGATAAAGCTCGGAACCTTGTCGTAGTCGTTCTTTTCATAAACATGATATAGCTGTTCGTGTTTTGCAGGTGTAACGACGAAGCCGTTTGTCTTGATAAGCTTCATCTGGTCTTCGTTAAAGGCGCCGTATTGAAAAAGGTTAACGATACAGCCTTCGTCCAGCAATGGATGAGGGCTTTCGGATATGCAAGCGGTCTTAAGTTCGTTTATCCTTTTGTTGATGAGATCAATATTTCTAATCTCATCCTGAGTCAGTCTTGATGAGTCTGCATAATCTCTGTCCGGCATGAAGCCTTTTTTGAGGAAATAGGCGTGCAGTTCATAGGTTCTGAATGCCTTGCCGTGCCGGGCATATACCTCGTTTTTCAGGAGCCATAAGTCCCTCAGCGACAGACCGTCGAGCATGGAAGACGCAAGAGGTTTCTTAGTATCAATGGTATTTACGGATATTTGTTCGGGTAGTACCTTCGCTACACACTCCAATGGCTGAACAGCCGATAAAATAAACGCACTGGCAAGGATTAGAAATGAAAGTCTCAATCGAAAGAACATATTTCCCCCTTATAAATCAACAAAATTAATAATAAATTTTGCGTTTGCTCTCGGCAATAATCTCTTTATTTGTGCAATTTTTTGCTAACCGAGCTTGAGGTCAAATACTATCAAACAGCTTTCGATTATGTCAACCCGGTTAGAAAGTCAGGCCGGGTCAAAACAAATCTATTGCTGTTCTGTATCCCAATTGTGCTACAATAGTTCATAAATGCAGAGGAGGTTTGGTATGACAAAGACTGCGATGATAAGGACAAGGATAACGCCTGATTTGAAAACAGAGGGCGAAAAAATACTTAAGAAGCTGGGATTAACCACAACCGAGGCTGTAATTCTTTTTTTCTCCCAGATAAAACTACAGAAGGGCCTGCCTTTTGATGTGAAGATACCTAATAGAACCACTCTTAAGGCAATGAAGGACGCCGAGGAAGGCAAAGGGCTTCACAGCTATAAGAGCCTTGATGATTTTTTTAAGAAAATGGGTGTGTAGTGCTCAAAGTAAAAACCACAAAACAGTTTGAAAAGGACTTTAAACTGATGATAAAACAGGGCAGGGATTTAGAGAAACTAAAAGCGATAATGAAAAAGCTTACCAATCAGGAATCCCTTGATATGAGATATAAAGACCATAAATTGATAAGTAATCTTGAAGGGCATAGGGAATGCCATATAGAACCCAACTGGCTGCTCGTTTACATGATACAACAAAGTGAAGAGACTATTGTTTTTGTAAGGACAGGAAGCCACAGCGATATATTTGGATAGATTATTTGTAAAGGGAGATTTTATGAAGGTAGCGATGTATTACAGGAATAATGACGTGAGAGTTGAGGAGATGCCGGTTCCGAAGATAGGGAAGGGCGAGCTTCTCGTCAAGGTTATGGCAAGCGGAATCTGCGGGAGCGATGTGATGGAGTGGTATCGGATTAAAAAGGCTCCGAGGGTTCTGGGGCACGAGATTACAGGAGAGATAGTTGAGATAGGGGAAGAGGTTAAGAACTATAAAAAAGGCGACAGGGTCTTTGTATCCCATCATGTGCCATGCAATACATGCCATTATTGTCTGAGCGATTATCACACAGCATGCGAAACATTACACAGGACAAACTATGACCCAGGAGGTTTTGCCGAATATCTCCGTGTGCCGGAGATTAATGTTGACAGAGGTGTATATATCCTTTCTGAAAATATGTCATATGAAGAAGGGACGTTCATAGAGCCTCTTGCGTGTGTTCTGAGAGGGCAGAAAGTTGCGAATCTTAAACCAGGGCAGAGTGTATTGGTTATCGGAAGCGGGATGTCAGGACTTTTGCATGTAAATCTTGCGCGTGGATTAGGAGCCGGGAAGATAATCGCCACTGATATAAATGAATACCGCCTTAAAGCTGCATTAAAGTTTGGAGCAGATGCAGTTATAAACGCAAGAGAAGATGTTCCTAAGCGTGTGAAGGAATTAAATGAAGGAAGATTTGCTGATATAGTTATAGTCTGCACGGGTGTAATGCCTGCGGTTAATCAGGCATTGCAGTCTGTTGACAGCGGTGGAACAATCCTTTTCTTTGCAGTCCCGGAGCCTGGAATCAATATCTCTGTGCCAATAAATGATTTCTGGCGGAATGAGATAAAGATGATGACATCTTACGGCGCAAGCCCGGCTGACCTTTCGCTTGCAATTGAGCTTATCAAGGCTCATAGGGTGGATGTGAAGGATATGATTACCCATAAGCTCGCCATGTCTGAGGCAGGGCATGGTTTTAAGCTTGTTGCTGAAGGCGGAGAGTCCATAAAGGTTATTATCGAACCTTGGAGATAGTATTAGTGAAAAGCTGGAGGGAACAAATATAATGTTGAAGGCAGGGTATAGTGTTTGAGCGGTTTTATTTTGACGATAGTCCGCTAGTAATAATATGAAAAATAAAGAGACAAAATACCTCGGAGCGAAGCGAGAATGAGCGAAAATACTATACCCTGCCTTCGCTCTGTATCTAACTAGAAGCCGATTTCCGTTCCCTTGTCAATGCTGTATATGAGATACGTCTGATAGTTCTTCACCCATGGCTGCCTCACCGTATAATCAGTCTTATGCCAGAAAAATACCCATGCTGCATCAGCGACAATCATATTTTCTGCTCTTTCGTAATACATGTCTCTCTCTTTCATTGTATACGCGTGTTGGCCAGCTTCAATCAGAGAATCAACTTTAGGATTCTTATATCTTGCCCTGTTTCCGGCAGGCCCTAAATTTGCCGAATGGAATAACGGGAATAAAAAATTCTCAGGGTCAGGATAATCGGCAAACCATCCGAGCCAAAACATATCAGTCTCGCCTTTATTAATTGCCTCTTTGTATGCGCTCCACTCAAGTTGTTTTATATTAGCCTTAATCCCAACATCTTTCAGGTATGATTGTATTACCTCTGCTATATCAACCACTTCGTTATCTGCTGTTATATAAAAATTGACCTCAAGGCCGTCAGGATAACCCGCTGCCCTGAGCAATTCTTTTGCTTTTGCAGGATTATATTCATAGGGAGCCGGAGCGTTCCATTTTCTAAGCATATTCGGTACCGGGCCTGATGCAAGACTCCCCCTTCCTTCAAAAAGAGTTCTTAAAATCTTTTCCCTGTCAATTGCATAGTTTATTGCCTTTCTCAGAAGCTTATTGTCAAAAGGTTTTTTGGAACAGTTCAGGCCGAGATAATAAGTATTTATGCCCTCTATTGTTGCTATATACGTTTCCCACTTTTTATCCTTCCTGTATCTGGAGAATGCGGATGCAGGAACCCCTATTACATCAAGATTCCCGATCTCAAACTCTGTGATTGTCGTAAGGTCTTCCGGAATAATTTTATAAATAATGCCTTTAATTTTTGGTTTATTGTCAAAATAATCTTTTCTCGCATCAAGCTGAAGTTCTCTGTTCGGAAGCCAGTGTGTGAGAATGAAAGGGCCTGTGCCGGAAGGATGGGATGAGAAATCAACTCCCCACTTTTTTACCTCATCTTCAGGCACTACATATGCTGCGGTCATTGTAAGAAGGTTAAGGAATGGGGCAAATGGTTTATCAAGGGTTATTTCAAGGGCATAATTGTTTATTACTTTTATCCCCGATACCTCCTTTGCCTTTCCATTCATGAACTCTTTTGCGCCTTTTATCCTGTCAAATACCCATGTGTTCGGGGACCTTGTTGATGGATTCAATATCCTCTCAAATGAATATTTGAAATCCCCGGCTTTTACCTCAATCCCGTTGGAGAATCTCACGCCATTTTTTAATTCAAACCTGTAAATAAGGCCGTTCTTTGAGATTTCATATTTCGAAGCTATGTCAGGCGCAATGCTCAGGTCCCTGTCCATCTTAACGAGTCCGTTAAATAACTTGGCAGAGATAGAGCCGCCTGTGACATCAACAATGAGCGCAGGGTCAAGTGTTGTCGGGTTTGTATTCAGGCGGTAGTAGACATATTCAGGAAGGCGGTTCCGGGAAGAGCAGGAAAAAATGAGCGCCAGCAAGCAGATTGCAGATAACAGTTTTTTCCCGGAATACCTCACACTTTATTTTGACCTTAATCTTTCCTTGGCTGATGATGCTGCAAGACTGCCCGGCGAGATTGCTACGGCCTTTTGCCAGTTTTCTCGTGCATTTTCTTTGTCGCCGGCAAGGTCAGCATAAACATTTCCAATCCTGTAATACATCAGCGCCTGCAAGTCCTTATCCTGTGTTGCACTTAATACTTTCTGATAAGAATCTCTTGCGCTTATGTCATATCCGCTGTCACGCCTTCTGTCCGGCTCTAATTTCTTTGCGAGGTCATAGTACATATCACCCCTGAACATGTGCGCTTCTAAATACATAGGCCTCAACTGGAAAGTCTTCCTCAGGAATTTTTCAGCGCTTGAAAGTTCGTCAGCTGCATAATACGCCTTTGCATAAGAAAGGTACACCTCAGGAGCGCGTTTGTTTCTTCTCATAACTGATTTAAGGTTACCGAGTATATTTTTATATGCGCGTTTCCATGCGCGATTGTCGCTCTCCCT
>CAKKPR010000334.1:8483-12643 GCA_919901705.1 Thermodesulfovibrionales bacterium
TTGCCGAGATCTATAAGAACTCTGTTTTCCTTTCTTTGAGCAATATAACCCTCCAAAGGGAAATCCTTGATGATCTTTTCAGCCATCTTAACAACAAGGTCTTCAAGCTTGACCGCGCTTGTGCTCTTTACATTCTCAGCCGCTATTATTGAACTGCTCTCTACCTCTATAATCCTTGCATTGACTTCCATAACATTCTGGAATTTCATTATAGAGCCAGTGATTACTATCTTTGCTCCGAGCACCCTGCCGAGTTTGGAAGCGCTGCTTTCGTCAATTATGCCTGAGACTCCGAGCCTTTGTTCATCCAATACTTTCTTCAGCAGCATCCTTTCTATAACGTCAAAGCGCCCCTCTTTTACCAAGGCCGTGATAAGCCATTCTGCAACAATCTTGCCCATGTCAGAGGTCTCATATCCTTCGCCCTGAAGCTGGAAATCCAAAACAGCAATCTTTGTTTTTTTAAATTCCGCTGAAGCAGTATTTAAAAAAACAAAATTGACAAGAAATATTGCTATTGCAAAACTAAATATAATCTTTTTCATAAAACTCGTTTCCCCCTTATAAATGTTCTGTTCATTGTGTCAGCCGCTTTTTTGCCAATTCGCCTGTCTTGCTGTCAGGAGAAAGGGATACTGCCTTTTCCCAGTTCGCCCTCGCCCTTGTGCTGCTGCTTAGAATCTGATATTCAAGTTCCCCCATCTTGTAATATACATAGGCCTTTTTCCTGTCATTAAGGTCAGGGTTTGCGAGTGCTTTTGTATAAGAAGCCAAAGCTGTATCGGCAAGCGAAGTTTTTGTAGAGACAGGGCTTCCGGTCAAGGCAGCTGAATCCATTTGCTGTTCAACAGGGTTGAAATCCCTGGCAAGTCCAAAGTAAATATCTCCTTTAACTATATAGGCATAAGGATAATCAGGTTTGTAATATAATGCCTTATCAATGGTCTTGTAGATATTTGATTCCTTTCTTGTCTTTGCAAGCCACAGATATTTTGCATAGGCAAGATAATAGTCTGCATTCCCGGACATTTTACGGAATAGGGCTTTTATTTTAGCGCCTCCCTCTTTTGCCTTTAACTTCCATAAAGAATTATTAGCCATTTTCATAACTACGCACTGGTCTAAAATAGTGTCTGCGTAGCTCAACTGATATTTATTATTATCAGGGTTTTCGCTTATAAGTTTTTTCAGGATGTCATATGCTGCATCATAGTCGCCGCCTTCTATGAGTATTATAGCCTTTTTATACAATTCTTCGGATTCCGGGGACTGGACAGCTTTTTGCTTTGAGGGTCCTGCTTTCCCTGAATTTCCGGTAGAGTCAATCATTGCCGTTATAATGTCTTCGCTTACGCCTTCCTCTTTTAATTTAAGTATGCCGGTTATCGTAACATCAAACTGGTTCTGGGAATTTTTAATTTTACTGATGATAAGCTCTTCTCCAAGCCCTGCCTTGACCATGCTTACAACTGTCTGATTTGTAAGAACTTCAGCGGACGATGCTGTCATGACTAATGAAAACATTATTGTGAATGACAGGATTATTACTTTAAACGATTTCATAGTCTCCTTATAATATCATCTTTTGGCCTAAAATCAAAGAGCTATGCTCGCGGCCATTAAAATGCAGGGCAAAAACAGGATTTAAATTTTTAAAAGTATTGCACTTTTCAATTTTTAGTTGTTTCCCCTTTTTCTTTTTCCTCTGTTTTCTCGTCCGGAATCCTGTACTCTTCAAGCGCCCATTTGCCGAGGTCAATAAGCTTGCATTTTTCAGAGCAGAAAGGTCTCCATGCATTTTCTTCCCATGTAGTTGTTTTTTTACATATCGGGCATATAATTTTCATGTTGCGTTAACCCCTTGCAGATTTTATTTTCGTTGAAAAGGGATGATATTTGCAAGATTTTTTTTAGCTTCCAAAATTTTTCTCTTTTCTGCTAAAATTAGTGCTTGGTAAGCAGTTTGGGGTTTTTATTATTCCCCTGTGCTGCTGTTTGCTGTCTACTGACTAATAGTAACCTGGAGGTCGATGATGGATTACTTTTTGAGTGAAGAGCAGATAATGACAAGAGACCTTGCAAGGCAGATTGCAGAGGAAAAGGTTGTGCCTGTCAGGAGGGAACTCGATGAAAAAGAGGAATTTCCATGGGAGATAATGAAGGCCCTTGCACAGTCGGATCTTTTTAGCCTTTTTATACCGGAGGAATATGGAGGGCTCGGCAAGGGAACCCTTGAGCTGTGTATTACTATTGAAGAACTGTCGAAGGCATGTCTTGGCGTTTCAACAACATATGCTGCAAATGCACTCGGCACATATCCAGTCCTTCTTTTTGGAACGGATGAACAGAAAAAGAAATATCTCCCTGATATTGCCGCAGGCAAACGATTGGTTGCCTTTGGTCTTACTGAGGCGAATGCCGGAAGCGATGCAGCAGGTATTCAGACAACCGCAAAGCTCGATGGGAATGAATATGTCCTTAACGGCACCAAACAGTGGATAACCAACGGCGGTGAGGCTGAAGTCTATACAATAATAGCGATGACTGACAAAAATAGGGGAGCGAGAGGCGCCTCTGCCTTCATAGTTGAAAAGGGCACCCCCGGCTTTACATTCGGCAAGAAGGAAGAAAAGATGGGCATACGGGCTTCTTCAACAAGGGAACTTGTATTTGAGGACTGCAGGATTCCGAAGGAAAATATTATCTCAAAAGAAGGCATGGGCTTTATAGTGGCCATGAAGACACTGGACAGCTCAAGGATAGGTGTTGCCGCCCAGGGACTGGGCGTGGCGCAGGGCGCATTTGACGAGGCATTGAAATTTTCAAAACAGAGGGTTCAGTTCGGACATCCGATTATCAGTTTTCAGGCAGTTCAGCATATGCTGGCAGATATGGCCATCGAGATAGAAGCTGCAAGGGCTCTGATTTATTCGGTTGCCAGATACATAGACAGCCGCGCAAAGGATATAACAAAAGAATCTGCCATAACAAAGGTCTTTGCTACTGATATGGCAATGAGGGTTACTACTAATGCCGTTCAGGTAATGGGCGGTTCAGGCTATATGAAGGAATACCCTGTTGAGAAGATGATGCGGGACGCAAAGATACTCCAGATATACGAAGGCACAAACCAGATACAGAGGAACGTCATAGGGCAGGCGCTGACAAAGAAGCAGCGGTAGGTTCATAAAACCGCTCAAACATTATATCCTGTCTCTTAAATCGAGTTTATGACTTAAAACTTGAATTCTGACCTCAGAATCTTATTGTTCTCGTCAAATACTACCTTTGCAGTAAAGTGATCTCCGGGCATGAATGAATAGGCGAGTTCCCTCCAGACCACAACTCTTCTGTTTTTGTCTGTCTTTATCTCAGCATAGGGGAAATTAGCAAGATAGAGGAAGTTTTTTACAACCCGGGTTTCTTTTGACTGCTCGATTAAGGGGTCCTTGTCTGCAACGATGAAGGTGTCCTGAACACATATCCTCTGAGTGAAAAGGTCGGCAAAGCCAACCTTTATTTCATTGCCTGATTTTGTAATGAACCACCACCTGAGAAAGGCGTTTGGCATCGGACATATCTTATATGTATTTGCCTCAAGTCTTGCCTTAACAAAATCTCTTGTCTTATTGTGAAGATAGTATCTGCCTCCTGCATATGAAAGCAGCAGTACGATCGTGAGCGCAGAGATAACAACCGCTCTTTTCTTATTAAAGGCACAGAATACAGCGCACAGCAATAAGCCTATTGATATATACGGGTCTATTATAAAAGTGATATCAAGGGAGTACGGGTTCCAGTCTATGGGGGAGAGTATTCTTGTGCCGTACTGATTTGTGAGGTCCATTAATATGTGAGTCCCATACCCTAAAAAAGATATGAAATAATAATAGAAAAAACCTTTTCTGAAGCCGAAGATAAGGGCTATTATTAATGGTATAACGAGCAGGGCAAGAAGGCCGTGAGTTATTCCGCGGTGATACCTGAGGAACATGTCCGGTCCCCATATCCGGCTTATGTAGTCAAGGTCAGGCGCAACGGATGCGATAAGCAGCACCCATAAGGATGCTTTTCTTTTGAATCCAAGCCGTGAGATTGTTGCTCCTGCAAGACTGTGCGTTAACGGGTCCATTATAACGCCTCCATATCCCATTTCTTAA
>CAKKPR010000335.1 GCA_919901705.1 Thermodesulfovibrionales bacterium
CTGTCCAGACAAGCTGAGGGTCAAGAGACGAATCGCGCGGATAGAGAATTTTCTTGGGCTTTATTTCATCTTCTTTCACAAAATTCTGAAGCTCGGCAGTCGGGATGTTCTTGCGCCTGTCTTTATGACGGGTGGATTCGACAGGAGTTGCAGGCTTCTTGTCCTTATTTTTCGGCGGCATGTGGCGTCTCTCCCGATGCAATATCGGCAAGAATTTGCTGAATGTTAGGTTTCAAAGGAGGAAGTTTTACTGTTGCAACTTCCCATACACGCTTCAAATCAATTCCAAAATAGAAATGCGCTATTTTGTCCCTCATGCCGGTGAGATATTTCCATGGAACCTGCTTATATTTTTCTCTGATGGAACCCGGAATATTTTTGGCGGCTTCGCCGACAATTTCGACACACCGAACCACAGCAAAGTTTGTCTTCGTATCCCTTATAAAATCTTCATAACTCATGTCGGCAATAAAACTCTCCGTTTTTTCAATATGCTCAAGTATATCCTTAATAAAAAGTCCGAATTCCCTTTTCACAGATAGACAACCTCCTTGAGAATAATTTCTTTTAGCTCCCGTCTGATGTCTTCCTTGGGAACAAGATCAACCTTTGTTTTCAGCAATCCAGCAATATAGTCTTCAGCGTCTATCCATTCAAAAAATCCTACCGCTTTATTAAATCTCACAAGAATATCAATATCACTTTTTCTTTTTTGCTCCCCACGGACATACGAACCGAAAATACCGATTTCGGTTATGCCGTATTTTTCCCTGAGATATTCTCTATGTTCTGTCAATGTTTTTTTGATCCGCTCAAGTTTTGTCATTTAAACCGCCTTGTTTTTTAATATTATCATAGACTTGCAGGAATCTTCTAATAGCTTATTTACTCCCCTTCTAATTGAATGTTTATTATATCCCCTGCCTTGATCTGGCTGCCGGCCTTCGGTTTTTGTGATTTTACCTTTTCGCCAGAACCTGTAATATTAAGTTTCAGGCCAAGTTTTTCTGCAAGCTGCAGAGCCTCTTCCGGCGTCTTTCCCTGAAAATCAGGACAATAATAAATAACCTCATAAGGCCCTGCACTGACAATAAGCGTAACTTTTTCAGCAATCTTTTCGTCGGGGCCTGGTTTCTGTGAGATTACCTTATCCCTTTCATCTGTGCCTGAATGAACACGGATGACCTTTGCTACCTTTAATCCATTTTGTAAAAGGATGGATTCCGCCTTATCCGCAGACTCTCCAATCACTGAGGGAATTATCTGAACCCTCGGGCCTTTGCTGAGTATAACCTTTATCCTCCGCTGTTCTTTAACCCCGCTTCCGGCAGGCACATCCTGCCTCAGTATATATCCACCAGCCACTGAAGGATCATATTCTTCGCCTTCTATTTTGAGGTTAAGGCCCTTCTTGCTTAGAATCTCGTTTGCCTCAACAAGGTTTTTACCGGAAAGATCAGGGACATCTACTGTCCTGCTGAAGCTCATAAGCTTGAATGTCAAATACGCAAAGAGTAAACCGAGAAGCACAAAACCAAAAACATACAGAGGAACCTTTATTATTTTGCTTACGGCTTTCTGCAAATCAGTTAGTCCTTTTCAACTACCTTGCTCATGCTTACAATCTTATCCTCTGCATCAACATCCATAAGCTTTACACCCTGCGTATTCCTGCCCTGAAGGGATATATTGTCTGCGGTTGTCCTTATGAGCTTCCCTGAATTGGTTATCATAATTATCTCATCCTCATCCCGTACCTGAATAAGTCCGATTGCCTTCCCGCCTTTTTCTATGGTTTTTATTGATATAACACCTTTTCCACCCCTGCCCTGAACACGATACTCTTCTATCTTGGTTCTTTTGCCCAGCCCCTTTTCGGTAACTGTGAGAAGATACGTTCTGTCTTCTGCAACCTCTGCAGATACCACCTCGTCACCCTTTACAAGGCGTATGCCTATAACTCCTTTAGCCGTACGTCCCATATCACGGACATCCTCTTCATTAAACCGTATCGAAAGACCGTCCTTTGTACCTATAATCAAGTCACTTTTACCGTCCGTTTTTTTAACCGCTATAAGCTCGTCGCCCTCTTCGATTGTTATTGCAATAATACCTTTGCCCCGCGGATTGCTGTATTCTTCGAGAGCAGTTTTTTTAACAGTACCATTTTTTGTAAACATCACAAGAAATGCCTCCTTAAAATCCCTGATCGGCAGGGCTGTTGTAATCCTCTCCCCCTCCGAGAGCTGGAGGAGATTCACCAGCGCCTTGCCTTTTGCAGTACGGCCTGCCTCCGGAATCTGGTATACCTTCAACCAGTATAAGCGCCCGAGGTTGGAAAAGAAGAGCATATAATCATGCGTCGAACCGATAAAGAGCTGTTCAACAAAATCCTCTTCCTTTGTCTCCATACCGATAAGCCCTTTACCCCCTCTGCGCTGGCTTCTGTATGCAGACAGCGGATTCCTCTTTATATATCCCTGATGAGAGATCGTGATAACCATGTCCTCTTCTGTTATAAGGTCTTCAATAGTAATATCCCTTATATCCGTAGCAATCTCCGTCCTTCGTTCATCAGCGTATTTTTCCTTTATCTCGATGAGTTCATCCCTGATTATCTTCGATACAAGTGCATCGCTTCCGAGTATTGCCTTAAGCCTTTCTATCTCTTTTAATATCTCAGTGTATTCATTTATTATCTTTTCGCGTTCAAGTCCTGTCAGCCTCTGCAGTTTCATATCGAGTATTGCCTGGGCCTGAAGCTCTGACAGAGGGTAGTCCTTTACCAATCCAAGCCTTGCCTCCTCAGGGGTCTTTGCTTTCCTTATTAAGGCAATAATCGCGTCAAGGTGATCAAGCGCTATCTTCAGCCCTTCTAATATATGCGCCCTCTCATCTGCCTTCCTGAGTTCAAACCTGGTCCTTCTTATAACAACATCCCGCCGATACTGCAGGAAATGGCTGAGTATCTTCTTCAGAGGCAGAACCTGAGGCTGATTATTGATAATGGCAAGCATTATAATTCCGAATGTTGATTCCATCTGTGTGTGCTTGTAGAGATTATTAAGAACTACCTCAGCCATCTCACCTCTCTTGAGTTCAAGGACGACCCTTATGCCGTCTCTGTCTGATTCGTCCCTTATCTCAGATATCCCTTCTATCCTCTTTTCTCTTACAAGCTCGGCAATCTTTTCTATAAGCCTTGACTTGTTTACCTGATATGGGAGTTCAGTGATTATGACATTTTCTCCCCCCCGGTATTCCTGCTCGATCCTTGCCTTGGCCCTTACCTTAATAAGTCCTCTTCCCGTGTTATAAGCGTCGACAATACCTTCAGCGCCGTGAATTATGCCGCCCGTCGGAAAATCAGGACCCTTTATTACACCCATAAGGTCATTGATTGCTGTCTCAGGATTATCAAGGAGCATAACAAGACCATCCGTTATCTCTCCCAGATTATGAGGAGGTATATTCGTTGCCATTCCAACAGCGATTCCCGCAGAGCCGTTAATTATAAGATTCGGCACCCGTGACGGAAGTACCAGCGGTTCCTCTGTTGTTTCGTCAAAATTGGATTTAAAGTCAACTGTCTCCTTGTCGATATCAGCGAGCAGGTCTTCTGCAATCTTCGCAAGCCTTGCCTCGGTATAACGGTATGCAGCAGCGGGATCTCCGTCGATAGAGCCAAAATTACCCTGACCGTCTATCAATGGATAACGCATATTGAAATCCTGCGCAAGCCTTACGAGCGCATCATATACAGCGGTATCGCCATGCGGATGGTATTTCTTTAAAACCTCACCAACAACACCGGCGCACTTTGAATATTTTTTGTTCGAAAGAAGACCCTCCTTGAACATTGCATAGAGTATCCTTCTCTGAACAGGTTTAAGCCCGTCTCTTATGTCAGGCAACGCCCTGCCGATTATTACGCTCATAGCGTAATCCAGATAGGAGACCTTCATCTCCTCTTCAATACTTATTGGAACCTTCGCCATTTCTCTCCCCTCTAACCAATAATCGCGTGATATTCGGAAAAACATGATATTGTAGCATAAGTTGTCGCCTAAAAACATTCGGTTTTGCCATAAAATTTTCTGCTATAATTGTTAGGTAGCCAAAAAAAAAGAGGTGCTTAAATCCATCACATCAAATTTACACCTTTAACATAATGAAAAATTCACCGGTCAGGATATTAATTGCCGACGATGAAAAAAACTTCAGAGAGGTTCTTATGACCACACTCTCTGATGAGGGTTTTGATGTTACGGGGGCTGACAGCAGCCTTAAGGCAAAAGACCTTCTTGAAAAAGAAGAATACGACGTCCTGCTGCTTGATTTAAATATGCCGGAAGTCGGCGGGATGGAAGTCCTGAAAAAAATAAAAACTTTTGAGATACCAACCGAAGTAGTAATCCTCACAGGCGTTGGAATCGTGTCTACGGCTGTTGAGGCCATGAAACTCGGAGCCTATGATTATCTTACAAAACCATTCAAGATCGAAGAACTTAAAGCCGTCATTGAAAAAGCGTATGAGAAGAAAAAACTCCGCAGCGAAAACCTGCTGCTCAAGACACAGATAAAAAGACAATTCAGGCAAAAAAACATCATAACAAAAAATACTTTAATGCTAGATATTCTTGAGACCGTCAAAAAGGTTGCGAGCCCGGATTCTCCGGTGCTTATTTACGGCGAGAGCGGTGTTGGCAAAGAGCTGATAGCAAGGGCCATCCATGATGCATCGGAAAGAACTGAAAAACCCTATATCCCAATCAACTGCGGGGCAATCCCCGAAAACATAATTGAAAGCGAACTGTTCGGACATGAAAAGGGGTCGTTCACGGGAGCATACGAAAAAAAATTAGGCTTACTGGAAATAGCTGATGGCGGGACCCTTTTCCTTGATGAGATTGGCGATCTGCCGCTGCAACTTCAGATAAAATTGCTGCGCGTCATCGAGACAAAAAGTTTTTTCAGGGTGGGCGGGATAAGAGAAATGAAAGTTGATGTAAAGTTTGTATTTGCCACAAACAAGGATATTAAAACAGAGACTGAAAAAGGCAGGTTCAGGCATGATCTCTACTATCGTATAAGTGCGTTAACCATTCATATCCCCCCTTTAAGGGAAAGGAAAGAGGATATCCCCTTGCTTATTGCACACTTTAGAGAGAACAATCCTGCCTTCAAACATAAAAAGTTCAGCAAGGATGCATTGGATGCCATCTCTGAATATTCATGGCCCGGAAATGTCAGGGAGCTTCAGAACGTGTTACACAGGACTCTATTGCTGTCAAAGGCCGATACAATAACCCGTAAGGACCTGCCCGCAGACCTGATTACAGGTAATAAAATTTCAGGCAGCCGGCTTGAAGATATCGAAAAAAATCATATTCTCAAAATCCTCAGGGAAGCTGGCGGACAAAGAGGAAGGGCAGCGGAGATACTCGGTATTGACCCGAAAACTCTTTATCGGAAGCTAATGAGTTACGGGATAAAAGAATGAGCAAAGTCAGGATATCTTTAAGCGGCAGATGCAGATGTTATAGTGCAGCAAAAAAAATCAGGAAGATAAAAAATGCTTAAATTCAAATCCCTTACGGCAAAACTTATTTTCATGGGTATTATAATGCTTTCATTCATCGCCATCTATATCACTGCCACCTTTATCTTTACACATCAAATTAGCGACAATTCCTTAAGGATAAATCTTGCCGGAAGCCTGAGATCCCGTTCCTTTGAAATGACATGGATAATTAATAGAATAATTAAGACAGCAGACCCGGGATTAAAAGAATCTCTTACTGCAGAACTTAGTAATGAGATAAATATGTATGAAAGAATAGCTGACAATATAAAAAATGGGAATAGAGAACTTGGTATCAGGGCGCTTCAAAATAAAGATGAGATAATGATGTTTGATGGTTTCCTTGACGAGTGGAATAATACTTTAAAGCCTCTGCTTTTAGAGATTACTAAACTTCATGGGGAAAGAACCGGGATATTACTTGACAGATACAATGTGGGAATACAGAACTACGCATATGGCATAAACCGCTTTGTCGGTCTTTTAGAGGCTGAACACAAAACAAAACTAGAAGATTTTAATGCGTTCAGATTCTATATATTCGGCTTATTTTTCATTACAACAGTCTTCATTATATTTTATGCAAGGCATGACGTTATCAAGCCTGCAAACAATCTTAAGAATGGAGTAAAAGAAATTGCGGATGGAAACTTTGACGTCAGGGTTGACATAAGAAGCAAAGATGAGATTGGAGAGCTTTCCGGTGCTTTCAACAAAATGGCAGAGGCAATAAATGAAAGGGACAGAGAAAAAAATATCCTCTTTAAGCAGATCAAGCGCTCCCACGAACAATGGCAGAATACATTTGACAGCATCACAGACCTTATTTCCATACATGACAAGGAGTTTAATATAGTCAAAGCTAACCGCGCATTTATGGAATACTTCGGCCTGACTCACGAAGAAATGACAAGCAAAAAATGCTACGAATTTTTCCATGGAACCGATTTATATGCGGAAAACTGCCCGCATCTAATAACATTAAATGAAAACCGGCCTGAAACAGCAGAAATTATAAACATCAAAACCAGCAGAATATTCCGTATATCAACATTCCCGTTTTATTTTCCTGAATCGGATTTTAAAGGTTCAATCCATATAGCGCGCGATATCACTGAGGAAAAGGAAAAAGAGATGCAGCTTATTATGAGCGACAGGCTTGCGGCATTGGGACAGATGGCATCAGGCATAGCCCATGAGATAAATAACCCCATGGCCTCGATTGCAGGCTGTGCAGAGGGACTTTTGTCCAGAGTAAAGACCAACCGGTTTGACCCTGTATTATTCGAAAATTACTTAAAAATCATAGAGGAAGAAATTTCAAGGTGCAAAAAAATCACAACAGATATGCTCTCCTTTGTAAGAGAAAAAACTTATGAGAAAAAAGAGATTAATTTAAATGAGAGCCTCGATAAAACCCTTGAGATAATTGGCTTTCAGGGCAGATTGAAAGGGATTACTGTAATAAAAAACTATGCAAAGGCAATACCGGTGGTGCATGCAAGTGAAGGTGAACTAAGGCAGGCTTTTATAGCGATAATAACGAATGCCCTTGACGCCATGCAGGATAACGGCACTCTTACACTCGAAACAGGGATAGAAGACAACATGATATTCATAAAAATCAGCGACTCAGGAACAGGCATACAATCCGAGCATATTGACAGGATATTTACACACTTTTTTACAACAAAGGCTGAAAAAGGAGGCACAGGGCTTGGCCTCTCTATAGCAAGAAAAATTATTACAGACAATAATGGAAGCATCCATGTTACTTCAGAAATTGGGAAGGGAACTACCTTTAAAATAACATTGCCCCTATAACCTCACAAGTCAATATGCCCTTATGGCAGGGCAATATGCCCGACAATAATCCATTTCAATCATAAATTTTTCAGTAAAATCAATATATTATGTCATGGCATTTATCTTGCTTCATTTAATGAATAAAAAAGGCGTAGGGGAGGAAAATACAATGAAACAAAACTGCTGGGAATTTAAAGGCTGCGGGAGAGAGCCCGGAGGTAAAAAATCCGAAGAGCTTGGCGTATGTCCGGCCACAAGCGATGAAAGGCTTGATGGAGTCCATGGAGGGAAGAACTCAGGAAGGGCCTGCTGGGTCATGGCAGGCACTTTATGCGGCGGAAAGGTTCAGGGGACCTTTGCCCACAAGTACAAAAACTGCGAAGTATGTGATTTCTACAAGAAAACAAGAGAAGAGGAAAACGGAAGCTACCAGTTATCAATAATCCTTCTTAGCAGGCTAAAAAAATAGCATCGGTTTATAAATATTGCAGACAGTAATCAAAATTGCCCTGATGGCAAAATGATTAAATTTACCTGAGTAAAAAGAGGGAGAAGATGTCAACTGACACACGCATTCTGCTGGTAGATGATGAAGAAAGAATCTTGCAGACGTACTCCTTGCTGCTGGAAGACCTCGGTTATTATGTAAAAACAGCTTCGCAGCCTGAGGGTGCGCTAAGGCTTGTAACCCAGGATAAATTCGATATGGCATTTATAGACCAGTTTCTGGGCTCCACCACAGGGCTTCAGCTCATACAGGAGATGTCAAAGATAGACCCTGAACTTTATTATGTGATAATCACCGCTAATGGCAGCGCTGGTCTTGCGGTTGAATCTCTTAAAAAAGGAGCGTCTGATTTTATAACCAAACCTTTTTTTGTTGCCGACCTGCTGAAAAGCATAGAGCATATTAATAAGAAAAAAGAACTCGATAAAGAGAAAAAAAAAGTTTTACTGACCCTCGAAACAAAGGTAAGTGAAAAAACAGAAGATATGAAAAAGACATACATCGAGGTTCTCTCATCCCTGGCCCAGGCCATAGAAAAAAGAGATCACGGCACTTACGGCCATTGCAGACGGGTCAGCTATTACTCAAGTATTATCGCAACTGCCCTTGACCTTAAGGAAAATGAGAAATACGAGCTTAAGACAGCATCAATGCTTCATGATATAGGCAAAATAGGCATAAGCGATATCATTCTGGGCAAGCAGGGACCTCTAACTAAAGCTGAGATGCAGACTGTCAGAAGCCATCCCCAAAAGGGAGTAGAAATACTAAAACCCCTGAAGCAATTTAAATCCATACTCCCAACAATTCTTCATCATCATGAAAACTATGATGGCTCAGGCTATCCGTATGGGTTAGCCGAAAGAAATATCCCTTTGTCCGCAAGGGTAATTGCAGTTGCGGATACCTATGATGCTATCTTATCAAACAGGCCTTATCGGTCTGCATCCAACCACAATGAGGCCATCAATGAATTGATAAAACATGCCGGCAAACAATTTGACCCGAATATAGTAAGCGCATTTATCGGCCTCAAACCCATAAATATCGATACCCTGTCAGAATTACCCGGCCAATTTTAATCCTGTTACACTAGTAAGACTCTCTCTTTATTTTCAATATCAGCAGGGTTATTGTGCCAAGCATAAAAAGTATTCCTCCAACTAATGCCCAGGCCGCGCCGGGCTCTTTACTTACCTCAAGCAGAACCGCTTTTAATGGATACGGCTGAATATCCTTCAGGTATATTCCAAGCCCTTTGTAAAATGATGGGGAGTTAGGACTGAGAGAATCTTCTTTTATTTTTTCACTACCAGAGAAATATTCTATATTCACTGCCCAGTCTGAGATGTATCCCGATGGGTTAATATTTATGTTTATATCATTTACCTTCACAGTTAAATTATTTGGCAAAAGAAAAGCTGAGCCTTCATAGGCGACTGCATTGCTTTTAAAACTGCCAGCCGAACTTAGAAAATGTGCAAGGAGGATGAATAAAAACCCTATATGTATTATCTGGGGTGAGATAATTAAAAGCCATTTCCTGTGCTGCCTTTTTTTCAGAAGGGATTCTACACTGCAAAGCAAAGTATTTGCAGTCAGCAGGGAAAGCAAGATTATCGAGCCCCAGAGCCACCAGGTTGCACTCAGCGGATTATCTTTGAGCCATCCAAACAAGGGGTTTGAATTTATGGTTGAGAATTCCTCTCTTGACGGCATTATCACGGCCCCAAAGAAGAGCATAAGGATCAATCCCAGCAAAAGCCATATGGCAGTTCTCAAAGATAAGAAAAAAGTCAGCATATTAGAGATTATATTCTTCATTTTATCCCTTTATTAATTCATCTATGGCCAAAAACAGAATATATTTTGCCGATAGTCCAATTCCCTGTGTCATTGCCGCTTGTCGGCAATCCTTCTGAAAGATTCCGGACAAGCCGGAATGACAAAGATCTCAAATACCATGCCCTGTCTTCCTTTTTTTTAAAACGTATGCGAGCTCTTCATCAAAAGGCTTACTCCCAAATATGTAAACAGCGTAATGACAAATCCAATAATACCTAAAATGGCAGAGGGTTTCCCCGTCCATTCCTTTTTCAGCCTTGCATGTAAATAAAGGCTGTAAAAAATCCACAGAATTGTTGTCCATAGTTCCTTGGGAGTCCAGAGCCAGTATGTGCCCCATGCAAGGTATGCCCATATGCCTCCGAATATCATTGACAGGGAAAACATGCAGTAGCCGAGAAGGATGGCCTTGTACTGAAAAGCCTCTATTTCCTGCTCTTTATACCTCAGGAATAAAAAACCTAAAACTGCTGCTATCCCGAAGAGCGCATACGAAAAAAATGAGAGACTGACGTGGAGCTCGAACCAGTATGTTTTTAAAACCGGCGGCAGAGGTCTATTGTGCGCCTTTGCAAGAAGAGAAAAAACAACTAATACAGACGCAATCACCGAAACAGGGTTAATGAACTGTTTTTTATTCTTGATAGAGAAGGTGAAAGGTATTGCAAATGCCACTATTGAAGACGAGAGAAAAAACAACGTATCATGCGGCCCGACCAATGGGAGGCGTTCAAGCTGAATTCCCCTCATCAGCATATAAGCCACCTGTAAAAGAAAACCCGGATAGATGAGGAAACCTCTGTACAGGCTGAGGAGATAAAAGAAAATCGAGAGAATAGCTATGATTGCCATGAAATCTATATTATTCGCTAATTCATATAAAAACAAGGGGAAATGTATTATCCCGATTCTATGTCATTGCGAGGGCAAAGCCCATGGCAATCTCGATATGCTTCTTATAAAATCGTTAAGGTATCGCTACTTCTTTTTCTTTCATTAAACTGGAAAGGGAACTGAAAACGAAATCATTTTACAACGGCATATATGTTATCTGTACGGCACGGGCAGAATATTTTTACCTATAATAAATAATCGGTAAATGTAACTGCTCCTTTTACGTTCTCTGTTAGTTGTCATTGCGGGTATTTTTTGGATAGAACCATCGCATTCTTATGTCTCGGTTGAGATCCCAAGCTTTTTGAGAACGAAACTTTTGATTTTGAGAGCACTTTCATAAGCCAGTTTCGTCTCTTCAATGGTCGGTTCATACCAGTCATCGGGATAGCGTATTTCAACGGCATAATCGGTCAGATTATCTGCCTCTGATAATTCTTCTTTGAACGAATTATCATCCGATGCGCAAAGATTCAGCAAGGACATTATGTTATGTGTCTTTGTAAACTCGATTTGTTTTTTGACGAGAAATGCCTTCAGATATTTCTCAGCGGCTTGCTGGCAATGAAAACAAACGGTGTCCGTTATAACTTCATCAGCTTTTAATCCCTGTTTTGCAGTAAGCAAGTCTCTTTCCGCTATTTTAATCCATTGCTCGACAAGATGTTTTACAATTTCATTCTTATCCATAAAGAACCCTGCCATATTTGTTGGCTGCATAAACTACCGTTCCAACAACATTCTTAAACATCTCAAATTCCTGACTGGTTTTAACAATGACATCAACAGGCAAGGAGAAGTCTTTTAAAAAACTCCTGACAACACGATTCCTCTGTATCTTCGGCAAATTGTCATCCTTGATAATAAGCAAATCTATATCGCTCTCTTTGGCTGGACTTCCTATAGCATATGACCCGAAAAGAATTATTTTTTGAGGGGCATAACCTGTGATGATTGCTTTGACGATCTGGTTAATTTGTTCCTGAGTTATCATATTCAAAATTATCAGTTTCTCCTTAAAATTGCTATAGTTCTATTATAATATCTTTCACATATGTCCGCAATGAGCAGATCGGTTCCGTTGCAAAACAAGCCAGATAGGATTTTGGATGTTAATCTTTTGCACCATTTTACATTCAGTAAATGTACCTGTCCCCTTTTCTGTTTATAATTCCCTTTAATCATTGCGTACGTTAACTGCAATCAGACGAACTGCATGAGCCACTTCTTGTAGACCCATACCAACAGTATTGATGGTACAGTCTG
>CAKKPR010000336.1 GCA_919901705.1 Thermodesulfovibrionales bacterium
CATTCTCGCTTCGCTCCGAAGTATTTTGCCTCTTTATTCCTCTTAAATTCCCCCTTAGCAAAGGGGGATGAAGGGGGTTGTTGAATATCGGCAAAATAAAACCGCTCCAATGCTATGTCCTGTCTATGTTCAAGAGTATTCATGAATAAAGTAGGCTAATCTTTTATAATAAATATATGGAACTTATACGAATACCAAGGATAATGCAGGACACAGCCGGAGGGCATTTTCTGCATGGGAGGAGCATCGGTCTTGTGCCGACAATGGGAGCGCTGCACGAGGGCCATCTCAGCCTTGTCAGAAGGTCAAAGGGAGAAAATGATATTACAGCCGTAAGCATATTTGTTAACCCCCTTCAGTTCGCACCTTCAGAAGACCTCAATAAATATCCGCGGGATATAGACGGTGATACTGAAAAGCTCCGCAGAGAAAAGGTGGATATACTTTTTATGCCTGATGCGCACTTAATATATCCTGAGGGGTTTTCTACCCATGTTGAGGCAGAAAAAATTTCAGAAAAACTCTGCGGCGCTTTCAGGCCGGGCCATTTCAGGGGAGTTGCGACTGTTGTTGCCAAACTGTTTAATATCGTCAAACCGGCAAGGGCATATTTCGGGCAGAAAGACTTTCAGCAGGCTGTTATCATAAAAAAAATGGTTAAAGACCTTGATATGGCTATAGATGTGGTTATCTGCCCGACCATAAGGAAAAGTGACGGGCTTGCCATGAGCTCAAGGAACTCATATCTGAATAATGAGGAGCGAAAAGCGGCAACTGTCATCAATAAATGCCTTATCCAGACCACCGAACTTATAAAATCTGGTATAATTGATATAGAGAGTATACGGAGGTTTATGAAAGATAAACTTTCAGAAGAACCTTTGATTACAGAGATTCAGTATGCCTCCATGTACTCCACAGAGACGCTGGATGAGCTTGAGAGGGCAGGAAAAGAGGTATTGATTGCAATAGCCCTTAAAATTGGCAGGACAAGATTAATAGATAATATGCTTGTAAACCCCTAATGGGGTAAAGGCGCAAAATAAAATAGCGGGGAGGTAAATTATATGCTGCGAAGAGTGTATATACAAATACTCGACAACCCGACAGAAGACATTATCTTCTCCACCAAAAGATTTGATGACTCAGCAACAAATAAGGTCCTTGCGGAAGAATTGCAGAAAGAGATGAGCAGTTCTTATCCTTATGTTGTTTCAGTTGAATACATAGACCTGTTTATGGATGACGAGAATGAATTTCCGGAGATAAGGGAACTCCTGAGGCATGGCGCCATTAACACGCCTGTTATCCTCATAAACGGGGTACCGAAGATTCACGGCGGCATCCCATATGCTGTTATCAAAAAAGAGGTTGAGAAGGTACTGTCTTCAGGGCCGGTGCATTAGTATTTAGCGATTATGTGAATACAGCAGAGGACTGTCTTTGAGCGGTTTTATTTTGCCGATATTCAGGCAGTAAATTTACAGATATAAAGAGGCAAAATACCTCGGAGGTCGCTTCGACCGAGAATGAGCGAAAAGATTGTCCTCTGCTATATTTCTGCAAACAAAATGTTATAGATTGACTGCATGAACAAGAACAGTGTCATTCATTATTTTTTCTTCTGTCTTTTTAAAGCCTGCCTTTAAAAGCCATTTTTTCATCTCGTCAGGAGAATAGCTTCTTCCTCCGGGTGTGTTGACAAGCATATTCACCGAGAAAAGTGAGCTGTTTACGGGGTGGGCCCTGTCTTTTTCAAGATAGAATTCCTGGATGACCAGCCTTCCTTTTTTATTCAGCGCCTTCCGGCATTTTTTAAACAGATGTATAATTTCTTTCTCTGAGCATGAGTGAAGTATCTGGCTTGCGAATATGAGGTCGTATCCTTTCCCGATATCGTCATAGAGGAAATCACCTGTGATGAAATCCATGTTTTTCATCCCTGCCTTTCCCGTAACATCCATCGCAATATCCACTGTCTCGGGCCTGTCAAAAAGGGTTACCTTTACTCCATACCTTGCCATCTCGATCGAATACGTCCCCGGCCCTCCTCCGAGGTCCAGTGCAGTCTTTATCCCCTTTAATCCAATCTGCTTAACAATGTCTTTTGCTTTCAGCAACGCAAGGTTATGCATCCCAAGGATGAATGATTCGTGGTCATGCGCCCTGCGAGAGGGCCTGCCCGTTTTTAAGACTTCATCAAGCCCCGACCAGTTCTGCCAGAGCGTGTTTGCATGCCTAAGGATATCGCCCTGATAATAAGGCTTGCCGCTTACAAGAAATTTGGATGCGAGCGGCGCATTTGAATAAATGTTCCTATGTTTTTTCAAAAGGCCTATGCCTGTGAGCGCATCAAGCAATATCTCTGTTGCCCTTATATCTGTCTTGAGTCTTTTTGATATTTCTTTGGCTGACTTTGCCTTTGTCAGAAGGTCAAACACTCTGTAGTTGTTTGCGGTCAATAATACCCTTGAGGCCCTGAAACCTCCCCAAAGTTTCATTAACTCCTTTGCCTCATTCATAATCGCTGACATGGTGGCCCTCCCTATAGCTTTTGATTAAGAAATCCTGAATGCTTATTCAAGAAGCGATGGCTTATCAACATCCATATTTTCATCAAGGGCAATGGCCTTCTGCTTTCTTAAATCATCAATTTTCTTTAATGGCTTTTCCAGCATATTGCTTCTTGTTGTAATAAGAGTATCATATTCTTCTTTTGCAGCATCGAGTTTTTTGCCCATGGCATCAAAACCCTCCTTATACTTGCCCCACTGCTTTGAAAATTCTCCCAGAAGCATAAGTATTTCAGATGCTGTTTTTTCAAGGTTGAAATTACCTACCGCCTGTCTTATAACAGCAAGCACGGCATATAGCGTAAAAGGCGAACATAAAATAACCTTCTGCTTCAGCGCCTCATCCATTATTGTGGGGTCAGCTTCGTTGACAAAACCGTAAACCTGCTCATTTGGAATAAAGACGATAACATAATCAACTGTGTTGTCAGCCGTGTCTATGTAAGCACGGTTTGTTACCTGCTTAATCATAGTCTTTGTGTTTCTGATAAGTTCTTCTTTGAATCTTTTTTTGTCGTGTTCTGTCTGGGCGTCCAGGTAGTTCTGATAATTTTCGAGCGGGAACTTAACATCCATGTTTATCTTCAGGCTGTTAGGCAGGAAAAACGTGTAATCAGGCCTGCCTGATGAGCCTTCAAGCGTTTTCTGTTTTATGTAATTTATGCCTTCTACAAGCCCGACAAGCCTCAGGATATCTTCCGCCATGCGCTCGCCCCATTCACCCCTTTTTTTGGAACTTGCAAGCGCCTGTTTAAGATGCTCGGTCGTGTCCTTAAGCTTTGATGTTATGTCTGCATGATGCTCAACAAGGGTGGATATCTTAACGCTCCCTTTTTCAACCTCAGATAATTTATGCTGCATCTCTGTGAGGGTCTTTGCAATTGTCTCGACGCTCTGGTCGATAAGTTCTTTTTTGCCCTCAAGTTCTTTTTTGCCTTCGACAGTCTGTGATTTAAGTTTCTCTTCAGCAAGTTTCAGGAACTCGGCAGAGTTTTTGGAAAGGGCGTCTAAAGAAATGGAGCCCAATTTGTCGGTAAGCCACGTCTCTATCGTCAGAAGGTTTTTTTCTGCCTCCTGATATCTCGCATCCATGGAAGCTCTTGCCTGTTTTTCATTTGTCAGTTCATTTCTGGTTTTTGCTAATTCATCATCTTTTTTTGCTAATTCATCACCTTTCTGCTGAATCTGCTGCCTGAGTTCATTATTCACGGCTTCAGAGCTTTTTGCCCTTGAGGATGCAATAAGCCATGCAACAATCCCGCCGATTATTAAGCCTGCAATAAAAAAACCTATTGTTGTCATCTAATCACCTCTGGTATTAACATTCACTGCAAACGCCATCTCTATCCAGAAAAAGGTTCTGAATATCCTTAAAATTTCTATGGCTTTGAAACAGTCTGCTGGCCAACAGTCACATCCCATACAAGCCCGTCTTTTTTCTCGATTGCCTCTTTGAGCTTATCCGGGTCAACCATATTAAGGGCATTGAGCTCTTTCAGCCTCGCCGTGATTTTGTCATCATAATTTATGCGTCGTTTGTAGAAATCCTTATAGACCTCGATAAGGATTCTGCCGTCAGATGTTTTTGCTGCCTTTACCGGCTCATATATGATTTTGCCTTTTGTTCCAACAGGCACTTCCTTAAAAAGGAGCTCTGCGACCTCCGGCCTGAGCCTCATACAGCCATGGCTCCTGAATTTATATATGCTTTGAGGCGCATTTGTGCCGTGAAGACCAATGCCCTCAATAGAAAGCTGAAGCCAGTATCTGCCGAGCGGGTTTTCAGCGCCCGGCGGCACTTCTATTAAAACATCCTGCCCACTTGCCTCCATCTCTTTCTGGATTGATAATGGCACATGCCACGTTGGATCCTTTGCCTTTATTGTTATAGTGAAATCTCCGAGATTTGTCTGCCAAGTTGGTTTTCCTGCTGCAATAAAATAATAATCCTTTAGTTTACCGTCAGCAAATCTGTAAAGGGTCCTGTCAGGTATATTTATGACAATGCCGTTGTCGAGCATCATTGGAATAATCCTCTTGAACTTTATCTTCAGTTTCTGCCCTATTTCCAAAGGCGCCTTGGGATTTATCGAGTTGGCTGCTGCAATATAAGACCAGTTAAGGCCAAACTTGCCTTCTATCGTCCCGCCATAATCGCCCTTAACAACTGTATAGACTATGTCTTTTTCGATAATGTTCTCATCAGCATATAGCGCCGCAGGAAGAGTCAATAAGAATAGCAATAATACTTTGAGCAGTTTAAGCGACCTCATTGCTTTAATAATTTAAGCGCCTCCTTATGCAGATTCTCATTCCCTGCTGCAAGCAATGATACACTTTTTTTAAGGCTGATTTCTACCTTTTCGAGCGAGTTGCCTTCGATGTCTGTAAATATACCGCCTGCTTCTTTAACAATCAGCCAGCCTCCCCCGAAATCAAAACTCCTTGATAACGACGGGTTTGCAAATATGCTTATTGAGCCGTATGCAAGATATGCAAGATCTAACGCTGTTGCGCCAAGGCACCGCGTTTTCATTGACTTTGCCAGCAATGGAATAATGCGCGGTATATCTTTTTTAGGCGACTGTGCCTCGTATGCCACAAGATAGAGCTCGTTATTCTTCTGGGCGTAAATCCTTTCGCCATTTAAAAATGCGCCTTTATCTTTCTCTGCCCAGAACTCATCTCCATTTATAAGATTTACGATGTATGAAAGCCCGATATCTCCGATTGTGTTACCGCCGGCAACTGCAATTGATGTGCAATAAAACGGAATCCCTGCAATTGCGTTCTTGCTGCCATCAATAGGGTCTATCAGTACCTTTTTGCCGCCGCCCCTTATATCTTTAATGCCGAATTCTTCAGAGACAATAGTCAGGGGCTCTCCTGAAGCCTCGAGGGCCGAGATGATAATATCCTCTGCTTTTTTGTCTATCGGAAATGTCTTGTCTCCGGATGCGCCAACCCCAAGCGCTGTCTGAGTAAGGGGTTTCTGCTTTAACAGAGGGATTTCTTTTAGGAGCTGCCCGCCTATGTTTCTGAGGATTCCGACATTCACAAGGGTATTTTACGGAAAGATTTCAGGATAGGCAATATATTAAACTGCCACACTGCTGGCAGGGGTGGTATGATATAGTCAATTCAGAAATTAGTCTGTCATTCCGCACTCGATGCGGTCGCCCCAGCGACTCGCCGAGGAGAGAATCCAGGAGAAAAAATATGTCATACAAATTCGACTCATTAATTACAATCCTCAGGAAGCTTGACAGCAGAGAGAAAATAACTGTTTCCTCAATCATGGCTGAACTTGAGATAAGCGAAAGGTCGGCCTACCGCTACATTCAGACTTTGCAGGTTGCAGGTTTTCCGATAACCTTTGACAGGAAAAAAGAGAGTTATATATTCAGCGAAAGATTTAAACTCGGGAAGCCCGACATTACAGTTGAAGAGACACTTGCCCTCAGCCTTGCAAAAAGGCTTCTCGGCAATTTCGGCACTGGAATGGAAAAAAGCCTTAACAGCATTGAGGAAAAGCTTTCAGTGAAAGAGCCTGCCCTTCCGCAGCATATTGTCCTTAAAGCAGAGAAACTTTCTCCAATAGTTGAAGGATATCTTGGAACAATCTATCAGGCGATTAAAAACTTCAAGAGAATAAAGCTTGGATACAAAGCCCTGTATTCAGATGAGGAGACAGAGCGCAAGGTTGATCCCTATTACTTATTCTTTCAGGATGATTTCTGACATCTGAGGGGATACTGCCATCTGAGAGAAGATTTAAGAACCTTTGCATTGGACAGAATAGTTTCACTAAGAGTTCTGAAAGAACATTTTATTCCCACAGGTGTTTCAGCAGAAGATGAGCTTTCAAGGTCTTTTGCTGGAATGGGTGATGGCGAGCCTTTGAAGGTAGTTCTAAATTTTGATGAAGAGATTAAACCCTATGTGTTAAGAAGGAAATGGCATCACAGCCAGAAAGAAAAAGAGATTAAGAATGGGCGGGTTGAGTTAACATTTGCTGTTAATGACCTTGAAGGGATAAAACAGTGGATTTACAGGTGGATTCCGTATGTGGAGGTAGTGGAACCAATCGAGTTGAGAGAGGAAGTAAGATATGAGCTTAAAGAGGCACACAAAAGACATAAGACTTTATAGTAGAATAGACTCGACTAAGAAAAATTAGTTTAAGGAGGGAAAAGTATGAGGCAGTATGATGCAATTGAAAAGCAGATAATAAAAATATTAAAGACAATTCCTAAAGAATCTTCCAGATTAAAGTGGTCAGGTGCTCGTCCATGGACAAGACAGATCAAAAATAAAATCTGTAAACTTGGGAAAAAAGATAGATATTGTTATGTCTGCGCCTCAGGGGATAACACAGACTGGGAAGAATGGCTCTATGATGTGACTTGGTTGAAATTAGATAGAAATAAATCTATACGGTATTCTTCTTTGGTATTGGAATGTGAATGGGGAAATGCTTACGAGGAAATATACAATGATTTCGCAAAATTGCTGCTGGCACGGGCTCAGCATCGCATTATGATTTTCGAAGGAAAGAGTAAGGATGATATATTGAATATAATGAGAAAACTTAAGAAAGAAACGACAAACTTCAGGGATTCTACCCCTAAAGATAGATATCTCTTTGCCGGTTACGATAATAGTAGAAATACTTTTGAATTTGATTTGTTTGTCCTTCCATAAAATTAAAGCTATTTTTTGGTATTCAAGACTGTCATAATGCTGGCAGAGCAATATGGTATTAATATGCCGTGGAACCAAAAGAACTGCCAGAAACTGATCCCAAACAAAATAAGCTGGACAAATGCAAAACCTGTTATTTAGTGGATAGCTGCATGCTTACACCAAAAATGACAGAGTATTGCGGCGGCCCCTGGAAGGATGAAGAAGAAAGGGATGTTTTTATCAAAAAAGAAATCTTAGGGCACAAGATAGGATATAAAGAGCAAAGACCCGCACAAACAGTTTATGAAATAGTTCACAGAAAACAAAAGCGGCGAAAGTAGGCAAGAAAGTTTTCAAACCTATATTGCATCAAAAGGGCAACAGATGGAGGAGGGAGTCATGGCAAAAAAACTTTTGGTTATGTGTTTTCTTATTTCATTCTGTTATCCTGTGTTTGCAGAGGGAGGGACGGTTTATACAAACGATGATTTAGGTAAATATAAAAACCAAACGCCACAAAAAGCAGACAAATCTGAGGTCCCATTACTTATTGAAAAAGCCATCAGTATCACTAATGATGTAACTTTACCAGGTGAAACAAAATGTGAAAAGTTATCAGGTATAGGAAGACAACTTAGCTTTGTCAATACAGACAATGAAACTATCGTTAACGAGATAAAGAGAATAAATGCTTTAATTGAAAAATTCTGTGAAGGCATCAAGCCAAAGAAAGTAAGCACACTTAATGGCGAAAAAGAAATCCATGTAGGCATGACTACTGATAAAGCAAGGCAGGTTGTAGGCAACCCAAGCAGCATTAGCAAATCAGGAGGGAGCTACGGCACGCATGAAGAGTGGGTTTATTCAAGAAGATATTATATGGGGTCTGGAGTTTGGGGAGATGAGAGTTATCTATATTTATATTTTGAAAATGGTAAGTTAACAAGTTGGCAGGAAAAATGATTTACATCCGATAACTCAAATTACTGGAGCACGAAGGGTATTTAAACTGCCTTTTTTCAGGGTTTTAACTGCTAAATAATGATATAATATTAACACGATGAAAGTGGATCGCAAGCAGGCAAGTCTCAAAAAAATGTCAAAAAAAGACGACTCTTTTGTTAAAATGTCTCCGGCAGAGCGCATCTCGTTTATGTGGGAGCTTACAGAAGAATTATGGTCTTTGAGCGGTTTTAATGTTAAACAAAGATTACAAAGAAATGTTACAAAGCTTATTAAACAATGAGGTGAGATTCCTCGTTGTTGGCGCATACGCGATGGGTGCATACGGTTACCCGCGCGCCACTGGTGATTTTGATATATGGGTGGAAGCCACCTCTGAAAACTCAAAGAAAGTATATAAGTCTCTGTCAGAATTCGGAGCCCCTCTTTCTGATATAACAACGGGAACTTTTGCAAAAGAAGGCATTGTCTTTCAAATAGGCGTGGCGCCGCGCAGAATTGATATTATTACGCATATAGATGGTATCAACTTTAAAGAAGCTTACGAAACAAAGAAAAAGATTAAAATTGAAAATCTGGAAATTCCGTTTCTCTCAAAGGAAAATCTCATCAAAAACAAACAGGCTACGGGCAGAGAGAAAGACAGATTGGATGTCGAGTATTTAAAAAAGCGCGATAGCAAAGGTTCCTGAGACATATTTGTTTTTTTAACTTCAACAACATTCCCCATTCCCCCAAAAAACTTCTGGAGCAGGAAGGGTATTTAAAAATAACTACGAAGCTCACTTCCCAATGCAGAAATCGCTGAATATCCTGTTCAATATATCATCTGTTGTTACAGCGCCGACAATCTCCCCGATCCTGTCAAGCGCCTCTCTCAGGTCAATGGCTGTTATTTCAACCGGCTGATTGGTTTCCATAGACTTTAATGCATTTCCCAATGAATCATAAGCAGCCTGGATTGCAATCTTGTGCCTCAGATTGGTGATTATAATCCCTTCTTTCTGCTCTTTCCAGTTTTTAACGCAGGAGCTGAAGATTGTATCCTTAAGCTCTTCAAGTCCATCCTCCTTTAGGGCAGAAATGCTTATAATTTGTGAGGCATAAGAAAAAAGTGCAGAGGCAACTTCCGCTCTTCTGCTCTCCCGCTCTTTCGGACTAATTAAATCGGATTTATTAATCGCAATTATCGCATTTTTACCTTTAATTTTCCCAAGGACCTCGAAGTCCTCATTTTTCAAAGGTTCGCTCCCGTCAACTACTGCTATAACCAGGTCTGCGTCTTCGATTGCCTTCAGGCTTCTTTTAACGCCTTCTCTCTCTGCCATATCATGCGACTCCCTTATTCCCGCAGTGTCTATTATCCTCAATGGCAGGCCGTTTATATTCAGATATTCCTCTATAATGTCCCTTGTTGTGCCCGGCATATTTGTTACGATTGCCCTGTCCTTCTGGAGAAGCGCATTGAGCAATGAAGACTTCCCGACATTCGGCCTTCCTACAATCGCTGCGCCAAGCCCTTCCCTGAAAAATCTTCCTTCCTCATAAGTTTTCAAAAGGGATTCCAACTCCGCAAGGATTGAGCCTGTTGATTCCAGCATCTCTTTTTTCGAAGATATTTCTATCTCTTCTTCCGGAAAATCTATGTATGCCTCAACAAATGTACATATCTGAGTCAGCGCCTCTCTCAGTTTTAAAATCTTCACGGAAAGCCTGCCCTTAAGCTGTTCAAGCGCAATCCTTCCTGCTTCATCTGTCTTTGCCCTTATGAGGTCAATAACTGCCTCTGCCTCGCTCAGGTCAAGCCTGCCGTTTAAAAAAGCCCTTTTTGTAAATTCTCCGGGATCGGCAAGCCTTGCGCCTTCCTTGATTACAAGCTCAAGAACCTTTCTTAGCGGGAGCATTCCACCGTGGCAGTTAATCTCGACAATATCTTCTCTGGTGTAAGTATTCGGTGAGCGCATTACTGATACAAGGACTTCATCAACAGTATCATTTGTTGAAGGGTCTTTTACAAAGCCATAGATAATTCTATGAGATGGTGTGTCTGAAATTTTTTTGCCTTTTGGCGAATGGAACAGCCTGTCTGCTATCTTAAATGCGTCTTTGCCGCTCAGCCTGACAATGCCTATCCCGCCTTCTCCGAGAGGGGTTGAGATTGCAGCTATCGTGTCGTCAAGAAACATAATTATATAGTATAACTTACTAATGAGTAGGGAAATACAACAGTTCGTATAGTAATTGATGGGGCGACGATTAAAATTAAATTAATAACGACAACGGCACTATTAAGAAGGAGAACTCCACGTTACGCTGTTTCTTTGGCCAGTTTTTTGTTTACATAGAACTGCTGTACGATCGAGAGGATGTTGTTTACAAGCCAATAAAGGACAAGGCCTGATGCAAAATTAAGGAACATGAAGGTGAATATTATCGGCATAAACATCATAAGTTTCGCCTGCTTCGGGTCCATTGTGGACGGGGTCATCTTCTGCTGTATTACCATGGTTATTCCCATGAGATAGGGCAAAGGTCCGCCGAGAGAAAAGCCTGCGGCCTGCCCAAAGAGGGTATCAGGGGCAGACAGGTCTGTGATCCAGAGCATGAACGGCGCGCCCCTTAATTCAATGGCGATAGACAATATCTTGTAAAGCGCAAAGAATACAGGGATCTGAAGAAGCATCGGAAGGCAGCCGCCCAGCGGATTCACCTTATATTTTTTGTAAAGCTCCATGGTTTCTTTCTGCATTCTCTGCGGGTCTTTCTTGTGCTTTTCCTTTATCTCGGCCATTTTCGGCTGTATATCCTGCATCTTCTTCATTGACTTCTGACTTTTGTTTATCAACGGAATAAACGGTATTCGAGTTACAATTGTCAAGAGCACTATTGCCCATCCGTAATTCCCCATGAAGTTATAAAAGAATTTCAGGAGCCAGAAAAGAGGTCTTGATATGATAGAGAAAAAACCGAAATCAATAATATGCTCAAGACCAAGATTCAATTCCTTGAGTTTGTCATGCTCTTTTGGCCCGGCATAAACAATAAAATCATTAACGCCCGGCTTCCCCTTAAATGCAACTATAGATGCATCCTGAACCTCCCATGCCTTTGCCTCATCAATCGGGGTCACAGGCACAACAGCCGCAAAAAAGTATTTGTCCTCCATTGCAATCCATTTCAGCCCGCCCTGATAGCTCTTGACTTCTTTCAGTTTCTTTGCATCCAGCTCTATCCTGTCTGCCTCCTTAAGTATCACGGGCCCGATATGTTCTGTTGTATCTTTTCTGTCATGGATTCCGAAGTCAGTGCCAAGTGTTATCCAGTATTCAGGAAAATTAGCAACTTCATCCTTGAGGCCGAATTTATAACTGTCATTGTAGAAAGTGTAAGTCCTTCTTATTGAATATTCGGGATTTGCGTATTCAAAGACAACGGAACTGGTGTTTGTTCCTTTAGTGAGGTTGATGTCTCTTCCTGAGACACTGAAATTTACTTTTGAAAGACTGAAATTATTCTGAGGCCCGACAGCCAAAGGCGGAACAGCGCCACGCTCTTTCTGAAGGAGAACGGCCAAGCCGTCTTTATCCTTATGTTTTTTCAGCTCCCATTTCTTTATCGTAGCGCCTGTTGATGAGAGAGTCGCAGAATAAAGCTCAGTCTCAACCTTTATCTCTTTTTCTTCTGAAGGCAAAGCAGCCGCAGGAACAGAAACGGGCTTTACAGCCTCCTGCTTTTTCTCTTCTTTCTGGACTGCCTTTGCCTGCTCCGTCACCGGTTTTAAAGGCACAGGCTTAATGAAAAAATACTGGTAGCCGACCAGTATGGCTATTGAAAGGATTATGGCGATTAGTGTTCTTTTGTCCATTTCCATAATTATTTATCTCACAGGGTCATATCCGCCGGAATGAAACGGATGGCACCTGAGAATCCTTCTTGCTGACAGACAAACACCTTTTAAAGCGCCGTATTTTTCTATTGCCTCTGCCGAGTATTCAGAACACGTAGGAGTGAACCTGCAGGCATTAGGGAGCAGCGGCGAGAGCAAATATTTATACGCTTTTATGGCCGTTGACAATATCTTCTTCATCATTTCACCTGACCTGTGTTTTTTCCGCCCTGGGCAGCTTTATCTCGAAGGCATTAAGGTACTGCGCGTTGTTAAGAGGCTCTTAAGCTTTGTATCTGCGTCAGCGCTACTAGTCTCACAACAAGCACCCGCACATCACACACTTAACTTTTTCCTGCCCTTTGCCCTTCTCCTCTGAAGGATCTTCTGCCCTCCCTTTGAACTCATGCGTTCAAGGAAGCCGTGCGTGCGTTTCCTTTTTTTCTTGTGAGGATTGTATGTAGTATATGTTCCCATAGTCTTTCTCCGAAAGGAAAGTATAATCTTTTGATGAAAATAAAGTCAAGTTTGAGGAGTGCAAAGGGTGTGCGACAAATTTATGGGTAAAGCTTTAAGCGATTAGCCTGGACTCCCAAA
>CAKKPR010000337.1 GCA_919901705.1 Thermodesulfovibrionales bacterium
TAATTTTATCATAATACTTGACATATTTCTATTTTTAATGTTAAAACTGATAGGCTTTTTGCCAGTTATTCTCCTTAAGGAGGAATTTTAAAATGGCTCTCGCAACGTTTAAGGGTGGAATACATCCCCCTGACAAGAAAGAACTTGCTAAAGACAGGCCTATCTCGGAAGCAAAGCCCCCGCAGAGAGTCGTAATCCCGTTAAGCCAGCATTTAGGAGCGCCCTGCAAACCGATAGTTACAATAGGGCAGGAAGTTAAAAAAGGTGAAATGATTGGTGAACCCGGAGGTTTTGTCTCTGCGCCTGTTCATTCATCTGTATCAGGAAAGGTGATTGCGATAGCAGAGTTTCCGAATGCTATGGGCAGGATGGTGAACTCTATTGTTATAGAGAATAACGGTAAAGAGGAATGGGCCGCGCTAAAGGATAATCCTGATTACATGAAGCTTTCTCCCGATGAACTGAAGGATAAAGTAAAGACATCCGGCATCGTGGGTATGGGAGGAGCAGCATTCCCGACAGTAGTAAAACTCTCCCCGCCAAAAGAAAAGCCTATTGATACAGTCATTATTAATGGAGCAGAATGTGAACCCTATCTTACCGCAGATTACAGGCTGATGATGGAAAAACCCAAAGAGATTGTAGAGGGTCTTAAGATACTCATGAAGATCCTCGGTGTTAATAAGGGTTTTATAGGGATAGAGAACAATAAGCCTGATGCCATCGAAAAGATGAAGGCGGCTGCCAAGGGCGAAGCAAATATAGAGGTATGCGCGCTTGAGGTTAAGTATCCCCAGGGCGCTGAAAAGATGCTGATAAAGGCTACAACCGGCAGGGAAGTTCCGCCGAGGGCCTTGCCGATGGATGTGAGGGTCGTTGTGCAGAATGTCGGTACAGCCCTTGCCGTATATGAAGCGGCAAGATATGGCAAGCCTTTGATAGAAAGGGTTGTTACAGTAACCGGAGAGGGCATAAATACTCCTTTAAACCTCATGGTTAAGATAGGGACGATGGTATCTGACCTGATCGAACAGTGCGGTGGATTTAAGGGTGAGGCCGGCAAGGTTATATCAGGCGGCCCCATGATGGGTTTTGCGATGTCTTCGCTTGATGTGCCTGTTACAAAGGGGACATCAGGCATACTCGTTATACCGGAAGATGGCGTTCCCCATGTTGAAGACTTTGGGCCATGCATAAGATGCGGCAGATGTATTGATATCTGCGCAATGGGTCTTATACCGTCAATGCTGAGCATACTTTCAGAAAAAGGATTTTATGAAGAGGCAAAGGAATATAACCTGTTCGACTGTTTTGAATGCGGTTCATGCGCCTTTGTCTGTCCTTCAAAACGGCCGATAGTTCAGCTTGTAAGATTAGCTAAGTCAATGACGAAACCGTGAAGAAAGTGTCAGTGACAGTTAACAGTGTCAGTAACTGACACAGACACTAATTACTGACACTGATTTTGGAGGTTAAATGGCTGAAGTAAAAAAAGAACACGAACTTATAGTTTCAGTAAGCCCTCATATAAAGAGCGAGGAGACGACGAGCAGGATAATGTGGAGCGTCAGCATCTCGCTTCTGCCTGCAGCTGTAATGGGCGCATATTTCTTCGGGCCCAAGGCGATGATTATCCTTGCCCTTTCGATAATCGCGGCTGTTTTCTCGGAATATATCTATCAGAAAGGGCTTAAAAAGAAGTTAAGCATAAACGATGGCAGCGCCTTTCTTACAGGCCTGCTTCTCGGCATGAACCTGCCTGCGTCTGTTCCATTCTATATTCCGATTATAGGTTCTTTTGTTGCAGTGATAATCACTAAACAACTATTCGGCGGCCTCGGCTACAATGTCTTTAATCCTGCTCTCATAGGTAGGGCATTCCTGCTCATATCATTCCCGAAACTCATGACCATATGGACAGCGCCTACTGCGGCATTTGTTATGTTTGATGCAAAGACAACGGCAACTCCATTGGGCATTCTTAAAGAGGAAGGCCTTTCGAAATTAATAGAGGTATTCGGCGATAAGATGAACCTTTATATGGAACTGCTCAAAGGGCACAGGGCAGGTTCCATTGGCGAGACATCGGCAATAGCCCTTCTCATCGGTGCGGCATTTCTGTTTTTCAAAAGATATATATCATGGCACATCCCGGCATCATTCCTCGGCACAGCTGCAATGATGGCATGGGCGTTCGGAGGCAAGAACCCTGAAACAGGAAAGATGATGCTTTTTACAGGAGACCCGGTTATACATCTTCTCAGCGGCGGTATGTTATTGGGCGCATTTTTTATGGCAACGGATTATGTCACATGTCCTTCCATAAAAAAAGGACAGATACTTTTCGGCATAGGCTGCGGTTTCCTTACGATGCTGATAAGGCTCAAGGGCGGGTTCCCTGAAGGCGTCATGTTTGCAATACTGATAATGAACTGCTTCTCACCACTCATAGACCGCGGATTTAAATCAAAGGTCTTCGGGGCTCTAAAAGAAACAAAGGCAAAGGAGAGCAAGAAATGACAGGCAAGGATATTATAAAGATAACCCTGAACCTTGTTATTGTATATCTTATAGGCGGTCTCATCCTTGCCTTTGTATTTGCAAAAGCGTCGCCGAAAATATACAAGAACAACGAAGAGGCCGAAAAAAAGGCTTTAAAAGAGCTTATGCCTGAGGCGGATGAAAACATAAAATTAGGAGATTGGTCGATTCACGATAAGCACGCAAAATATTTTGTTTCAAAAAAAGGCGGCGATACAATCGGATATATTATCCAGTCTTTCGGTAAAGGATACTCAAGCTACATTAATACCTTTGTCGCGGTTGACAAGGATTTCAGAGTTCAGAAGATAAATATCCTTGC
>CAKKPR010000338.1 GCA_919901705.1 Thermodesulfovibrionales bacterium
GCGTGGCAATCTATATGCTCGCCAACAAGATTGCTTCACTTCGTTCGCAATGACAAACTATAGTTGCGTTCTTCGCAATAACACTTATTATTCTTCACTGTTCACTAACGGCTATTTACTTAATCAGTATCGACATCCCGAACATCGGCCAGAATGTCTTGATAGCCAAGCCAAGAAATGCAATCAGAACAACACTTAAAAGAAGTCCGTGTTTGAAAAATTCACCTGATGTAAACTGTTTTGATTCATAAGCTATTGCATTCGGCGCAGCGCCGATAAGAAGAACAAACGGCATTCCGGCTGTAACAAGCGATGCGAAAAATATCACATCAGGCGAAACACCGAGATATTGAGCGACAACCAGCGAAACAGGAAGCGATATTGCTATCGCGGCAACGTTCATGATGAAGTTTGTCATTATCAGAACAAAGGTGGCTATGCTCAAAACAAATACCAGCCAATGGGCATGCTGAAACATAACGAGCCAGTTTACGGCCATCCACTGCGCAGCGCCTGTCTTCCACAGACAGAAACCTATACTCATCGCCCCGCTGAAGAGCAGGATAATATTCCAGGGGATCTCCTCAAGTTCCTTGACAGTAAGAATTTTGAAAATAAAGAACATGAGTGTTGAAATGAGTATTAAGGTTGCCCTGTCCATTGTCTTTAATGCAGGTACGAAAGACTGCATTGACATAAGAGCTACTACGCCCAAAACGGTAATGATGACGAACTTTTCGTTTCTCGTCATCGGTCCAAGTTCTTTGGAAAGCTTTTTAACCTTTTCTTTCAGTCCTGAGATGACCTTCTTTTCGGGCTTCAGGAATATCATTAAATAGCCCCATATCAGCAATACCATCACCCATCCGATAATGAACATGTATTTCGTAAGTTCAAAGAAACCGATGCTCCTGCCGGTGAATTCCGCAAACATGCCCGCTCCTGCCGCGGCGCGAGCCGAGCCGAGGAATGTAATGATACTGCCTGCGCCTGCTGCATAGGCCATACCGATGAAGAGCGCTTTGCCGAAGTTTGTCTGCTTGTCACCTTCGCCGTAAAGAGCATAGATTGCCAGGAGTATGGGGAATACGGTAGCCGCAGCCGCGGTATGCGCCATAAGATGGGATAATCCGGCAGTTACAACAAGAGCGCCCAATAAAATCATGCTCGTTTTTTCACCCACAATTGCAAGCATCTTGTAGGCAAGTCTTTTTGTCAGTCCGGTTGTTGAAAACGCAAGTCCGACAACAACTGAACCGAAGATAAACATGACCGACGGGTCCATAAAATCCTTGAACGCGTCTTTTGCGGAGCGTATACTGAATAACGCCTGAAACACGCCGATCGCTATAGAGGTAACGCCGATCGGGAGGACTTCAAATACCCACCATACACCTGCAAGTATAAAGAGCGCTATGGCGCCTTTTCCCTCTCTTGATAAAGGAAATGCTTTCCCGGCAGGGTCAACTGCATCTCCCCACGCCGGCATAAAATAAATCCACAGGAATAGTCCTAATCCCAATAAAATAAACATTACCCGCTTCCAGTCAAAAGGAACTTTTGATGGGCCTGCAACCAATATATCTGCTGGGGGCTCGGGTAAACCTTGTTTAGTCTTGATATCTTTTTCTTCCGGCATATTAAACCTCCCTTAAGACAGCATCAGACAATTCATTAAATATCTCCAGCATTCTTACAACGCCTATAAACTTTTTATCCTCAAGCACAGGCAGTAGAACCAGATTATTGTGAATCATCAGATATGCTGCTTTTGTTATGGGGTCATTCGGCTTAACAAAGAACTTTGCCGGAATCATTACCTCGCTTACAGGACGTTCTGCCAGCTCCTTTGCGCCCTTGTCAAACAAGGTGTCCCAGAGCACTGACAACCCTGACTCATCTTCTGCGTGAACCTGCGCCTTGGTAGTCGGCTTTAAAAAATTTGGCTCAAGTCCCCTCATGATATCCTTTAGGCTTAAGGTGCCGAGAAGGTTGTACTTCTCGTCAAATACAAGCACTGCCATCGGGTGGTGGCATTTTTCACTGCTGAGCAGTGATTTTTTGACTATCCCTATGGCCTGCCTTATTGAGAACCAATAGGGGATATGCGGATACTCAAAGACATCGATCATCAACTCTTTTACAACTTTGTTTTGAGACATAAACCCTCCTTTCTAAATTATGCTGCTCTTCTTTCAAGCTCTATTAAAAATCTGAATCTATCAGGTCTTTTAACGGAACGCATATACATTATCTGGGTGTCTCCTGCATAAAAGTGCTGCGTCAGGAGCAATGCCGCTGAACCTTCTGATAACCCCAGGCGCCGGCTTTCATCAGCATTAAGGTAAATAATTTCAATATAATCTTTTACCTTTGTAATCTTAATGCCATGTTTTTTTTCGAAGATATCAAACAAAGAATTATTAGCAACATCTTCATTTAAAAGCGGTGGGCATATGTGATAGGGGATGTATGCCTCCTGAAGTAAAACAGGCTCATTATCAACTGTCCGCAGTCGTTTGATGTAAATAACATGCTTGTTTTCAGGAATATTGAGCTTTATATCCAGATCATCAGTGGGCATCATTACTGTTTGAGCAAGCACTTCAGTTGAAAAATTTATACCTGCCTCAAGCATGAGCTCTCTGAAGCTTGTCAACATTGTAAGGCCTTCAGAAATAACCTTTTTGCATACAAAAGTCCCCTTGCCCTGCTGTCTCATTAAATAACCCTGTCGCACAAGCTCTAAAATAGCTGCTCTCACCGGCGCCTTGCTCACACCATAAATCTTGCAGAGTTCTTCTTCAGTAGGTATCTTTGAGGCAACGGTCCATTCTTTATCCTCAATTTTCTTTTTGATTATTTCCTCAAGTTGTAGATATAACTTTTGAGGGTTTTCTCTGTTAATTATTTCATCCATGTGCATATCCTTATATCATTATAATATTATTTATAAGTAATTATAATGATATGCTTAATGCTTGTCAAGAGTTTTTTTTTAGTTTATAATCAGGCATGCGTAACCTTTTAAAAATATTCAAAAAATCCTCTAAAAAGGACCCTAAAAGCAGCAAATTCAGAGAAGCCATTAAAAAAAAATATGACACATTTCAAAACCTGCTCACAAAAAACAACAATGTTCTTGAACTTATGGCAGACATGGAAGAAAAACTTTCAGGGGAATATCTGTTTGACCGGCATTATCTTGAGACAAACACTAAATTAATTGCTGATGGCGTCCTGAGTATTATTGAAGATCTAAACACCCTCGCTCACGGCAGATACAAAGAACTTTACAAAACCTATGATGATATATATAAAGAGATAAAAGAGAGTTTAAATCGCAGGTCAGTTGTCCCGGTCAGCGACCTTACCATACCATTATTGAATCTTACAGGCAAGATGTCAAACATAGCAGGCGGCAAAATTGCACATTTAGGGGAAATTAAAAACCGTCTCAATCTTCCAACTCCTGACGGCTTTGCTATTACCACATATTCATTCAAAAGATTTATGGAGCATAACAGGCTGATTGAGAAAATAAATAAAAAACTATTGTCGCTGGATATAAATAACATCGAAGAGCTTAATGAAGTGAGCAGAGTCATACAGGATATGACAATAAAGGCTGAAATGCCGCAGGACTTGGAGAGTGCGATTAAAAAGGCAGTTGAAAAGTTGAAAGTTGAAAGTTCACCCCCCCTAAATCCCCCCCTTGAATTAAGTAACTCCCCCCAACCCCCTCTTAAGTTAAGAGGGGGTTGGGGGGAGTTAAGAGTATCTGTCCGCAGCAGCGCTATTCACGAAGACGGAGATTTCAGCTTTGCAGGACAATATTCTACCTTTCTTAATGTGCCGGCAGATTTAATCACGCAGAAATACAAAGAAGTTGTTGCGAGTTTATTTACCCCGCGGGCAATATTTTACTATAGGACAAAAGGATTTTCAGAAGATGAGATGGTCATGGCTGTTGGTATTTTAAGAATGGTAGACGCCCTGGCAGGCGGGGTTATGTATACAAGGGACCCGAATGACCCCGGAAAAGATATACTCATAATCAATGCTGTGTGGGGCCTTGGGATGTCTGTTGTTGATGGGTCAATAACCCCTGATTCTTATGTTGTCTCAAGAGAACCCAGGGCCATCATGGAGAGAAGAGTGGCTGAACAAAATACAATGGTAATATGTTCTTCTGAAGGAGATATCAAACAGGCAGATATCCCCGGCAGCATGAAGAACAAATCATGCCTGCCAATTGAACTGATAAATATTTTATCCGATCATGCCGTTGCTTTGGAAGATCACTATGGCAGGCCCCAGGATATTGAATGGGCGGTTGACAGGGATAATCAGATATACATCCTGCAAACCCGACCTTTAAGAACGTTTCAAGTTCCAAGTTCCAAGTTCCAAGTTCCAAGAAAAATTGATGGGTACAACATTCTGCTTGATAAAGGCGTAATAGCATGTAAAGGAATAGGTTTTGGCAAGGCATTTGTGCTTAAAGATGATGAAGAATTAAAAGATTTCCCTGACGGCGCTGTGCTGGTTGCAAAACATACATCAACCAAATTCGTAACTGTAATGAACAAGGCATCTGCAATTATTACAGACGTTGGCGGAGTAACAGGCCACATGGCATCGCTGGCAAGGGAATATCAGATTCCCGCAATCCTTGATGCGGAAGCAGCGACATCAATCATTAAGGATGGGCAGGAGATAACAGTGGATGCAATAAACTGCAATGTCTACGAGGGCCAAGTCAGGGAACTCCTTGAGTATTCTTCAAAAAAGAGAGAGCCCTTTAAAAATACCCGCCTGTTTATGACGCTGGAAAAGGCATTAAAATGGGTTGTCCCTTTAAATTTAATAGATCCCGATGCTGAGAATTTTAAGCCCGAGCTTTGTAAAACTTTTCATGATATAACCAGGTTTGCTCATGAAATGGCAATGGCCATGATTTTCAGGACAAGCAAAGGGCATGATATTACCTCATTTGAAGACCTGATGTCCGCTGTTGCCTTTGCAGAGTCAGGCGAGGAAGCATGGCCGCAACCAATTGCTCTGAGAGCAGGAATCCCCATAGATGCAAATATGATAGATATTGATGGCAATGGCATCAAAGATAATGTAAAAAAGGCTGCTCCCGAGGATATATATTCGATACCATTTTCTGCATTCCTTAAAGGCATGAAGCGCATGAAATGGCCTGAACCAAGACCTGCTGATGTTAAGGGTTTTTTTGGCATGGTTGCGCAATCAGCATCCATACCCGAAGGACAACTTTACGCAATGGGAGAAAAGAGCTTTGCAATCCTGTCCGGCAATTACATGAACTTCAGCATAAGGCTTGGCTATCACTTCTCGATGGTAGAGGCTTACGCAGGAGAAAACATGAATGACAATTACATAAAATTCTTCTTTAAAGGGGGAGGCGCTGTCAGGGACAGAAAATTAAGAAGGGTGAGGCTGATTAAAGAGATTTTAAAAAAGATGGATTTTAAGGTCAATGTTACTGAAGATGTAGTAAATGCAATAATTACCAAATATAAACAGCCAACCATTGAAGAGAAATTAGAGATAATGGGAAAGCTGACAGCTTACACCAAACAGCTTGATATGGTCATGTATAATGATGCTGTTACAGATATGTTTATTGAGGATTTTATCAGAGACCATATAAAGACGGTGAATAGTTGTCAGTGAACAGTTGTCAGTGAACAGTTGTCAGT
>CAKKPR010000339.1:0-9902 GCA_919901705.1 Thermodesulfovibrionales bacterium
TAACCCTGCAGTAACCCCCTCTTTGCTAAGATGGGGTGAGGGGAGGTTTTGGTTCTTCTGCCAGCAGCCTCTCCAAAATTCCTCTTATGAGCTTATACGTTTCGCTCCATGCAAGTCGCAGACTCGACTCTTCGAGATTCCTGGCCTTAATCTCAAAACCTTCAGGAAGAAATCTTATCCTGTCACCAACGGCATCCCGAAGTCCGAGGATATTTTCTGCTTCAACCTTTGTGTCCTTTGAAAAGATAATCCGTATATTCCCGCTGACTTCCTCAGCATCTGTAATCTTAAGCCTCCTTGCCATTATTTTAAGCCTCATTACATCAAACAGATTCTGAACCTCTGCAGGCAGCCTGCCAAAGCGGTCTTTAATTTCATCAATAAGCGCATTCAGGACTTCATCATTCCTGGCTGATGCGATCTTCCTGTAAATGCTCAGCCTTAGCGTAATATCCTCAATAAATTCATCCGGTATGAATGCAGACACCCTCAGGCTTATGCGGGGGTCTATCTCTTCTTCTGTCTTGATACCCCTTAATTCAGCCACTGAATTTTCGAGCATATCAACATACATATCAAATCCGACCGCGTGTATATGCCCTGACTGTTCAGGTCCAAGCATATTTCCTGTTCCCCTTATCTCAAGGTCTTTCATCGCAAGCCTGAACCCGGCTCCAAGATAGTTCATGTCCTGAATAGCCTGCAGTCTCTTTTTTGCTTCATCAGTGATAATGTCTTCTCCCGGGATAAAAAAATATGCATACGCCCTTACATTACTTCTTCCGACACGGCCTTTCAGTTGATAAAGGTCTGCAAGCCCCATCCTGTCTGCCCTGTTTATTATTATTGTGTTTGCACTCGGTATATCAAGGCCTGAACCGATAATCGCTGTTGAAACAAGAACATCAATCTCTGCATCTATAAACCTTTTCATTACCGTTTCAAGTTCTCTTTCATGCATCTGTCCGTGCGCAACAGCAACCCTTGCCTCAGGCACAACACGTTTGACATAATCGAAAATTTTTCCTATATCTTTAATCCTGTTATGAACAAAATATGTCTGGCCGCCCCTTTCCATCTCCCTCTCTATGGCATCCTTTACTGTCTGTTCATTGAGTCCGGTGACTATGCTTCTTACGGCAAGCCTTTCTTCCGGCGGGGTTTCAATAAGGCTCATGCCCCTGATTCCTGACAATGCCATATTAAGCGTCCTTGGGATTGGCGTTGCAGTAAGAGTGAGAACATCAACACCCCTTTTAAGCCCCTTTATCTTTTCTTTTTGTGCAACCCCGAAACGGTGTTCTTCATCAATTACAAGAAGGCCGAGATTATGAAAGCTCATATCTTTTCTTAGCAGTGTATGGGTTCCTATCAGTATGTCAACATCTCCACTAACAACTTCTTTTATTGTCCCGGACTGCTCATGCCTTGACTTGAACCTGCTCAGATAGTCTATTGTCACAGGGAAAGCAGAAAATCTCTGTTTAAACGTCCTGTAATGCTGCTCGCATAAAAGCGTCGTAGGTACAAGGACTGCGACCTGTTTAGCGTCATAGACTGCCTTGAATGCTGCCCGCATGGCAACCTCTGTCTTGCCGTAACCAACATCTCCGCAAAGAAGCCTGTCCATGGGTCTTTCCGTCTCCATATCAGACTTTATCTCTTCTATGGCCCTCACCTGGTCAGGTGTTTCATCATAATGAAAAAAATCATCAAATTCTTTGTGAAGTTCTGTGTCTCCGCTGAATACAAAACCTTTCGAGACCTCCCTCTCGGCATAGAGCCTCAGTAGTTTCTCTGCCATCTCCCTTATTTTCTTTCTTACCCTTTCCTTGGTCCTCTGCCAGGTTTTCCCGCCAAGCCTGTCAGTTTTCGGAAGGACACCTTCTTCGGCATGATACTTCTTTATCTTTTCTATAGCGTAAAGCGGAAGATAAAGCCTATCCCCCCCGGAATATTCCAGGACCATGAGGTCGCCTTCATAGCCCTCTACTGTCTGTTTTACAAGACCTGCAAACTTTCCAATCCCATGGTCCTTGTGCACAATAAAATCACCGGCAGTCAGATCATCCAATGATACGAGGAGTTCTGATACCTTTGATTTTTTTATTGACCTGAATGCCGGCCTTTCACCGAAGATCTCTTTTTCTGTAAGGATTAGAAGCCCCCTTCGGATATCCGCTCGCCCCGGTCCGCGCTCAGGCGGATTCGCCGAGGAGAACGAGTCGCCCCCGCACTCAGGCGGGTTCGCTGAGGAGAATGAGGAGACTGCGGCGGAAAGAAAAAACCCTAATGAAAGTTCTCCAATGGTTAGCGATATACTGCCTTTGTATTCAGAAATCTCCTCTTTTTCAATCACAGGCGCAACGATATCCCCGTTCATGAGAATATCTTTTATCCTCTCTGCCTGTCCGGTTGATGATACGACTATGATTATCCTGTTCTCCCTGCTTATTTTTTTTATGGCATGAGGAAGTTCATAGATAGATTTTCTTTCATTATGGTATATGCCATGCCCTTCCAATGAAAGAAGACCTGCATCAATTTCCTCTCCCTCAGCCCCCTGTGTCCCCCCCTTACCAAGGGGGGGATGGGGGGGTGCCTTTGAAAAAGAAAATTTTGAAAGCATTATGGCGCCTTCAGGAAAGGCATACGGGGGATGTATAGAATCCGGGAAAAAATAATCAATATCACCAGCCATTGAAAAGATGTCTGTGCCTTCTAACGGCTCCGAAGCCGGAAGGATAACAAATTCTCCGGCATCCTTAACTGATTTTTGCGTATTTATATCAAAGGTCCTGATTTTATCTATTGTATCCCCGAAAAATTCAACTCTGAAAGGGCTCTCATGCGTCGAAGGGAATATGTCAAACAACCATCCCCTGCGGCTGAACTCAGCATGCTCAACAACTATTGAGACACGTTTATATCCGAGATTAAGAAGTTTTTGCTCCAGTACATCCCTGCTCATCTCAAAAGGGGCCTTTAACTGCAAAACATTATCTTTCAATTCTTCATGTGACCACACTTTTGCATTCAGGGCATCTTTTGAAGTTATTATGGAATCGCCTTCTTTAAAGTTATAAATGACCTCTGCCCTATGGCCACAGGATTCAGTGCCGTTTGGTTCGGGAAGGAATAAAATATTGCGGGGCGTTATGCGTGAAGCATTGAGCACTGACCTGAAAAACAAAATGTCCTTATATAATTCTTCTGCTGTTTCTTCTGTATGCTCAATCATAATAAACGGTTTATCCTGCAAGGCAAGAAAAAGAGCCCTAGATGAACCGGAGAGGTTATAAATGCGCGAAGAAGGAGAGATGTTCTTTACTCTGTCTGAAAACAGGCTAAAATCCATCAGCAAATTTATAGCTTCTTTATTTTATCAATTATTCCCGTAGTTGATATGCCTTTGACATATGGAAGGCTGCGGGTTTCTTTTGCGATATCAGAGCCGATTATATCCTCTTTCTTCCAGTCACCGCCTTTGACAAGGATATCAGGCTTTAGAAGTTTTATTAATTCATAGGGAGTGTCTTCATCAAACACTGTTACATAATCTACCATTTCGAGAGCGGCTAATATCTCTGCTCTCCGGCCTTGCGGATTAACCGGCCTTCCGGGCTTTATTACAGAGACGGACTTATCTGAGTTTAATCCTATTACAAGCACATCTCCAAGCGCCCTTGCCTCTTTCAGATACCTTATATGTCCTACATGCAGAATATCGAAGCAGCCGTTGGTAAAGACTATCTTCCTGCCTTTTGCCTTGAGGCTGTCAACAACTGTCTTTAGTTCATTCCAGTTTAGTATCTTTTCCATAAATCTCGTATTAGCTGTCAGCTATCAGCTAAGAGCTTCAAGCATCTCCTTCTTAATACTACAGCGTCACTTTTCAGGCGACGCATCAAATATCTAAAATTCCCCCTTAGAAAAGGGGGTTAGGGGGTTGTAACGAACCGGGAAAAAGCACAACCCCCTTTGTCCCCCTTTATTAAGGGGGAATCGAACCCAAAAGAGTCACTGTAGTGTTAAGCATCTCCTTTGCCTTCTCTACTATCTTCTTATCACCTTTATAACTGACCTTTGCCAGTGCTGTATCGAGAGGGAACCATGAGGCATCATCAACCTCTGCATCATGGTCTTTGGTGCTGCCGCCCAGATATTCCATCAGATAAAAATGCACTGTCTTTCTGCACCTTGCATTTTCTCCTTTGATGTAATACCAGAAAGAGACATCTCCTATCTTATCCCTGATCCTGCCCTTCAGCCCTGTTTCCTCCCCGACCTCTCTGACAGCTGTTTCCTCGGGGCTTTCACCTTTGTCTACAATGCCTTTTGGCAGGCACCAGACATTCCCGCCCTTCACTGCAATCAGCGCAATCTCTGTTACATCAGCATTGGTCCTGAATATAACTCCGCCAGAAGAGACCTGATGTTTTATGGTTGCGGGTCTCATATCAAAAACAGGTTGAGGTTGAGAATTTTCTTAATCCTGATTTCATGGTATTGTCTTGCCTGTGACAATTCTCATTATATCATTGTATAAAGCGAAGGTCATCAATGCTATAATCACTGCAAGGCCGACCTTTTGCGCAACTATCATCACCTTTTCGCTAAGGGGCTTCCGTCTTATCGCTTCGAAGGTCAGAAACATGAGATGGCCGCCGTCAAGTATGGGTATCGGCAGAAGATTAAGTACGCCGAGGTTTATGCTTATCACTGCCATAAATACAAAAAAATTCATAGCGCCAAGCGATGCCTGCTCACCTGCCATCTGAAAAATAAGGATTGGTCCGCCAATAGTGTCTGCAGGGACAATCCTCTGGATAAGCTTTACAATCCCTACGATTGTCAGCACAGATATCTCCCAGGTCCTTGTAATGCCGTTTGCTATTGCGCTGCCAACCCCTTCTTTTTGTATGAAAGAGCTTCCGGAAGGTTTTATCCCTATCAGGCCTATCTCTTTTTCCTCCCCGAATATGTCCTTTATCTTTTTCCTTTCAGGTGTTATTGGCACAATGATAATATTGTTATCCCTTTTTATCTTAAAACTGAGAGTTTTATCCGGATTCTTGTGGATAATCACTGTTACTTCCGCCCATTGATTTACAACAACTCTGTCAACCTCGATAATCCTGTCACCCTTTGTAAGCCCTGCTGCACTTGCCGGAGATTGTTTCATAACGTCGCCAACTTCAGGGAGAAGAACAGGCAAGCCGTGCATAAATATAAATATGAAAATGAGCGCAGCAAAAAACAGGTTGAAAACAGGGCCTGCAAAAACTATTGCCGCCCTCTTCCATACAGGCTGGTAATTGTATGCAAACGGCTTGTCTTCCTCTTTCAGTTCCTCGCCGGGCTCTTCTCCCAGCATCTTCACGTATCCGCCAAGCGGAACTGCAGAAACAAGATATTCCGTGTCTCCATATTTTTTACCTATTAGTTTAGGACCAAAACCCAAAGAAAACTTAAGCACCCTCACTCCAAGCTTCTTTGCAAAAAGGAAATGCCCGAGTTCATGCACGAATATCAGAATTCCAAGTAATACTATTGCTGAAAGAAATGTCATCTTTTATCTCCAATTTCCATTAAAATTGCTTTTGCCTTTTCCCTCGCCCACCTGTCCGCCTCTATTACCACATCAATCTCCCTGACAGCTCGGTTGCTCTCCTCGGCGAGTCCGCCTGGGTGCGGACGAGTCGTACCGACTTCTTTCCTGTGCGAATTCATTGTATCTTTAATTATAACAGGAATATCATTAAACCCTATCCTTTTTTGAAGAAATGCATCCACGGCAACCTCATTTGCGGCATTTAAAACAGCAGGCATTGTGCCACCTTCTTTAGCTGCCTCATACGCATATAAAAGACAGGGGAAACATTCTGTATCAGGTTTCCGGAATGTGAGTTTTTCAATCCTGCTTAAATCAAGAACCGGCATAGGGTCCTCAAGCCTTTCAGGATATGAAAGCGCATAAGCTATGGGGCCCTTCATATCAGGGACTGAAAGCTGTGCCAGATAACTCCTGTCTTTAAACTCAATCATTGAATGGACTATGCTCTGCGGATGTATAAGAACATCAATATCATCCTGAGAAAAACCAAAGAGATGATGTGCCTCTATGACCTCAAGACCTTTATTCATAAGCGTTGCAGAGTCTATTGTTATCTTCCTGCCCATATCCCAGTTCGGATGTTTAAGGGCATCTTCCAGAGTCACCTTGCCCAACTCACCCCTGGTACTGCCGAAAAAGGGGCCGCCGGAAGCGGTAAGCACTATCCGTTTTATGGAGTTCCTGCCCCGCCCTTCGATGCACTGAAATATTGCACTATGCTCGCTATCCACAGGAATTATTTTTGATCCGTATTTTGCTGCATCCCCCATAACTATATCTCCTGCAACAACAAGGGACTCTTTGTTGGCAAGCCCGACTGTTTTCCCTGCCCTTACAGCAGAAAGCGTAGGCAGAAGGCCTGCGAAACCAACGATTGCCGAAAGTACAAAATCAGACCTGTTATATGAAGCAACCTCTGCAATGCCTTCATTGCCTGAAAGAACTTTAATATTAAGACGTTTCCTGAGTTCCAGGGCAGTTGCCTCATCAGCCACTGCTGCCATTTCAGGCTCGAATATCTTTATCTGCTCCTCGAACAACGTTATGTTGCTGCCTGCAGTCAGGCCGACAACCTTAAACCTGTCCCTGCGCTTTGAGATTACTTCAAGAGCGCTTCTCCCTATTGAACCAGTCGAACCTAATATTGTTACCAGTTTCACTTTATTAACCCAAAAACTCTTGCAGCCCAATAGAGCACAGGTCCCGCAAATAGCACGCCATCAAGTTTATCCAGTATACCGCCATGCCCCGGAAATATGTTGCTTGAGTCTTTAACACCGGCCTCCCGTTTGAACATTGACTCCACCAGGTCCCCTATAATAGTTACTGCGCCGATAATTATTCCCAACCCGACAGCCGTAAATAAAGGCAAGGCTATTGAACATATAAATACAGTCTTAAGGATAACCGCACCTAAGGCACCGCCTGCTATGGAGCCAACAGCGCCTGCAACTGTCTTGTTGGGGCTTATCTCCTCATAAAGTTTCCTCCCGCCAATACCTTTGCCCATATAATATGCCAGACTGTCCGAGGCCCACACGCATCCGTAAAGGAATATTATCCATTCATATCCCTGATTCCTGAGGTATATCTGATAACCAAGGAGCCATGGGATATATATGATAGCAGTCACTGCAGTTGCTGTATCAAGCAGCGAGGATTCGGGGCTTCGTTTTAAAAAAAGTCTCATGCAGGCAATCACGATAAATAAGACTGCAACCAAATCAAAAGGCTGAAAGATGAACTGAGGGCTAAAGGCTAAAATCGTTACTGCCCCGAAAACAAGGCCCGTATATTTCAAGGGGCCCTTAACCCTGTACATAGAATAAAATTCATTCTGTGCAACAGCAGCAACAGAAATAAGCAAAAAAAGAAAATACACTGCCGGCAGTTTTGTTATGTAGAAATAAGCAAGGGGCAGTACGATAAAAGCAATGGTCAGCCTTTTCAGGTGCATATCAGGGCTTTGCCCTCAGAGGCACAGCGCCGAACCTTCTCTCCCGCATCTGGTAGTCATGAAGCGCTTCGTAAAATTCATCCTTTGTAAAATCAGGCCAAAGCGTATCCGCAAAATAAAATTCAGAGTAGGCGCCCTGCCAAAGCAGGAAATTGCTTATGCGCCTTTCCCCGCTTGTCCTTATTATAAGGTCGGGCGAGGGAAGGCCGGCCGTATCGAGAAAGGAATCAAAAGAATCCTCTGTAATCTTGTCGGGGTCAATACCGGATGAAATAAGTTTTTTCACTGCCCTGATAATCTCATTCCTTCCCCCGTAACTCAGGGCTGAAATCAATGTCATGCCGGTATTGCCTGCTGTCCTCGCCTCTGTCTCGGTTATAAGCGCCTGTATGTTATCAGGAAGCCTCCAGGTCTCGCCTATTGTCCTGAAGACAATCCCTTTTTCCATAAATTCATTAAATTCATTTCTAAGATATATCTCAAGAAGTTTCATCAAGGTTGCAACTTCGCCTTTAGGTCTCTGCCAGTTTTCTATGGAAAAGACATATAAGGTTAAGGTTTTTATCCCAACTTCCATTGCAGCGGCAATTATCTCCCTTGCCCTTTCCGAGCCTCTCCTGTGCCCTTCAATCCTGGGAAGACCGCGTAATTCCGCCCACCTTCCATTCCCATCCATTATTATCCCCACATGCGCCGGGATTTTCTCAGATAATAACACCGTTATCTCCCCTTAAGCGAATATATGTAAAGCACGCTGCCTAGCGGATTTTCTCCCTTAAAAATATTTTGCAGTTTTATCCCGAATGACGGCCTGTCAAGCAAAATAAGCCTGTCGCCTTCAAGCGAATAATCAAGCAAAGTTCCAGGTATATTCTCTATAACAGTCCTTTCTTCCATGGAAACCCCGGTCCACCACAGGCTCCTGACCTGAGAATTGCTGTATCCCATCCCCTTCGCCATACCGACAAACGGAAGCCTCTTTATAACAAAGACCTCCCTGTTTTGCAGGGAAAGCCTGTCCTTTACAGACCATTCTCCCTTCATATCTGCCATAACAGTAGGCGCCGGCTTCCTGAATGTTGTGAGAAAACCTCCGTAATCCTCCTTGCTTTGCCATATCTTCTTTCCGCCATCATAAAGGCTAAGGTATCCTGCATCATCATAGGCAAGGATTAACCTTCTGCCGTCGGACTCATTTATGTAGACAAAATCGTAAATATTAACATCGTTTGGAAGGCTTATATTACCGCCTTTCTTATATCCATCTTTCCATATAATCGTAAAGACAGGTCCCCTGTATCCTTCTCCTGCAGTATATGCCTGTGCAACAAGTTCGCTCCCTATACGCCTCAAAAAGACATTACCCTCCCATAGCACAGAAAACTTATCATTTTTCATTTCATATATGCGCGAGATAATCTTTTCATCCTTCATCACTGTGATCATGACCTCGTGCCTGCCGTCTCCATTTATATCCATAACATCGAGCCAGAGATGGTCATCCATTGCAGCGCCCTTAATCTCATAGCGGCGGCTGACTTCACCGCCTGGCATATAAAAACGCACATCCTTGCCTGTGCTCAGCAATATTTCTGCCTTTCCGTCGCCATCAACATCGCCGGATGCAATTAATCTCACCCCAAAAGGCAGATCAACATAAAGCCAGGTGTCAACTTTTTGAGGGCCAAAAAATTCTTCGCCAAACTTAAATTCCTTCATAAGTGCAAAGGCAACCTTAGTCTCGCTCTCTGCGAATCCCCCCTCGCCCCCCTTTGTTAAAGGGGGAATGGGGGGATTATCAACCCAGAACAGTCTCTGTCCGAGCAGAATATCTCCTCCTGCACCTTTCGCCGAGAGGATAAGCACAACATCTGCATTCAGCTTCTTTGCCTCTGCAAGGACCTCCTCATCGCTGTCGGTCTCAAGCGCTGTATCAATAAGTTCAAATCTTCCCGTCTCCTTCAACAGCCTGTAATACGAATCTGCAAGGCTCCAGTCAACATTCCTGCGATGATAAAAAAGCATCCGAACACCTGTCTCTGAAACCCTTATCCTGTCGGACTCTTTAACATCACCTTTGAGGATAACAATAGCTGATGTATCAGGGCCGACATCTCTTACTTCAGCCTTCCCTATCACTGCTTCCAGCAGCCCTATAGGTTCTTTAGTAACCGGATGCAGGAATGGAGTCCCTTCCCTGAAGACAGTAAAGCGCATCCCTTTTTTTACATCTGCCTTAATACCAATGTCAGCTATGGCGCCTTCATTGCTTATTGACTTGATCCTGCCCTTTAAAGGTTTAAAATATAAAAGGACATCATCCCGCAT
>CAKKPR010000339.1:10002-14023 GCA_919901705.1 Thermodesulfovibrionales bacterium
CCCTCTCCAAATCTAATATTGAACCCTATTTTTTCCGCCCCGGTCTCCTCAGCGACTCGCCGGGTGCGAGCGGATCTCCGATTATTATCACTCAAATCAAGCTTCTTCATAAATAAAAATGCCGTACCCTGATACAGCTTCTCAACTCCCTGCTCTGACAGAGAAATGGTCTCCACCGGATAATGCCACAAATCCATATCTTCATCAAAGGAAAACGTCATCCTCAGATTAAGGAACTCGTCTTTAACAGAAAATTCATTTAAGGCATTATGCATACCTTTATCCTTTATAAAAAGAGATTTATTTCCTGCATGTACTGTGGCATATGGAGAACCTAAAAAAGAGAGATTAAATTCTATCGCAAATATGCCATCGTATCTGCCATCGAGCAGGTAATCAACCCTTATCCCTGATTTTCCTCGAAATAAAACAGTCTTGTCAATTTTTACCCGACAGCCTGAAGCAATTCCTTCCCTTGACAGGCTGACGCCTGTGTCCCCCTTCTTTTTAATCTGCTCCAGATGATAAGGACTGCCTATAAAGTCACCTTTTTCATCGTATTCCGACCTTATTAAGTCATTAAGTTTTATATTATAATCAAAAAAATGGTCCAGCAGCGACATTCTTCTGTAATTATCGTATACAAGGCAATCCAAAAGGCCTTCCTCTTTAACAAAAAATCTGTCGTGAATTGTCTTTGTTTCTCCTGCATCATTTTGTGTTGTCTCTAATATTTTGGAATGATATGCCTCCGGCCTGCGGGTAAGTATATCAAGCGTATTAACCTGCCTGCTTTTTATTGAAAGCTCAACAAGCGCCCCGCCCTCTTCTGTAAAAAATGCCGTCATATCTCCCTTGCCTATACATATATCCTTAAACCCGTCGCAATCAAGGTCGCCCTGTTCAATAAATTCCGTAACTTTTTCCCCTTTTAACCTTTTTACCCTTTTACCCTCTGAACCTAATATCTTTTCAGCCATTGATTCTGCATTGAGAAGATGCCTGTACAATGAAGACCTCAGATGCGGCAGATAAAGCCCCCCGAAGATGCCGTGCCAGTATGCATCGTTACACTGGCCTTTCCAGAGTTCGTGCAACATCAAGCGTATAGCGTTTAGCGTATGGCGTGTAGGTCTTTGGAATTTTCTTTTTCTACCCGCTACACGCTGCACGCTAACCGCTTTAACTGCCTCATGTACTTTATTGCTTATCATCAACATCCTCTTATGGATGTGGTTTGATTCGGGATATTTTGCAAAAAAGGAACGCCATGTCCCTCCCCTCAAAAAACTTTTTGCCCTGTCTCCAAACAGCTTCTGCATCTCAGTTAACGCATACTCATAATCAAGCGCACTGTCAGGAGGCAAAGTCCACTCACCCATTTCCCTGTAAGACGCAGCAGGCAGGTATACCATCCCATTTGGATAGAACCTTTCCTGATGCCCGGCAAAAGTTGTAGTCTCTATCCAGTCGGAGTTCTCTTCGAGGGCAGAAAAAAATCTATTAAGCCAATCATCTTCATAGCAGAGCTTATATGTGTCAGGCCATAACCCGAATTTTTCACCGTCATCCGCCATGGTAAGGAGTGGAGAACCTCCTGCCATGGAAACCTCTTTCAGGTATGACATCACATTATCAACATCCTTAAAGGGTATGCGATATCTCAATTCCTCGCTCCCCGGAAAAACCTTTATTGAATGCCCGTTTTCTTCTGTCACATAATATCCGAAAAGGTCCCGGTTCTCAAGCCCTGCAAGCTTAAAATGATAATCATCTACTGACAGATATTCTATCCCTGCCTGTAATATATCCTTTGGCATATGCGGCTCCCATACCCTTTCCGCAAGCCACATGCCCTTCGGCGTATAACCGAACCTGTCTTTTATATATGCGGTCAACTCTTCTATCTGCATAACCCTGTCGTTCTCCGGAAGGGAGCAAAGCACCGGTTCGTAGAACCCGCCTGAAAGCAATTCTGCCCTCCCGTCTTTTATCAGTGTCCTTATCATGTCAATTGCCTCAGGATGTCTTTTTTCGAACCACAAGAGGAGATTCCCGGAGTAATGCAGAACAACCTTTAATTTCCGGTGCTCAAGAAACCGCTCAAGAAAAGGCAGATATGCGCGCTGGTAAGCCTCTTCAAGCACATGCTCAAAATTACCTACAGGCTGATGGTTATGGATTGAAAGTATAAGCTTGAGTTTTGACATTAAGTTATATATCCCCTAAATTTTGTATTTATTCCCCTGCAAATTTACGAATTACCTTGCAGAACACACCCACTTAAATTTTATAATTATAGCATATATGGTACTGTTAATAGCTTAAATTGATATCACCCGTTAACAAACTATGAAACTTATTTTTATAAAGAAAAACTTCTCGGTTCACGGCGGCGCCGAGAATTACATGAAAACACTTATAGCCCACCTGCGCGATAAAGCTGATATCCACGTCGTAGCAAAAAAATGGATAGAAAGCCCGGGAATAACCTTTCATAAGATAAATTCACTGTCGCTTGGTTCATTCCTGTCAACAATAACGTTCAATGCCGGTACATGCCGCAAAATAAAAACCCTCAGGGCCGATTGCATAATAAGCTTTGAACGCACAACGTGTCAGGACATATACAGGGCAGGAGAAGGATGCCACAGGGAATGGCTCAGACTAAGAAAAACTTTCGAACCCTTCTGGAAAAAATATACATTCATGATAAACCCGCTTCATATCGCCCTTTTGAGGATTGAGAAGCAATTGTTCTCAGACACAAAAATTATTATTGCAAACTCCAATATGGTCAAATCCCAGATAATCAGGCATTACAGTATACCTGAAGAAAAAATACAGGTTATCTATAACGGCGTTGATTTAAAAAGGTTTTCACCTAAAAATACAGAATTGTACAGGGATAAAGTCAGACAGGAACTCTCAATAGGCAAAGACACAAAACTCATCCTTTTTGTGGGCTCAGGCTTTGAGAGAAAAGGCTTAGGCGCACTTTTGCGCGCAATTTCTCTTTTAACACCGCATGGCAACATCAATTACGCTGGTAATGTCATTACGAGGAGTGGGACCCCTTCGCTGTCATTGCGAGGGGACAAAGTCCCGAAGCAATCTCATAGGCTCGGGGCAGGCTCCGTAATCTCGAAGAAAGAGATTGCCACGTCCCGATTCATCGGGACTCGCAATGACAAGATGGGGGGATTTGAGGATTTAAAACTATTGGTTATCGGCAAAGGCAATATTAAGAAATTCCAATCTATCGCAAAAAAATATGGAATTAATGACAGGGTCTCCTTTTTGGGTCCTCAAAAAGAGATAGAAAAATTCTATGCAGCAGCAGATATATTTGCGCTGCCGACAATATATGATCCTTTCAGCAATGCAACACTGGAGGCAATGGCATCAGGACTTCCGGTCATAACAACCAAAAATAACGGGGTATCAGAACTAATACAAGACGGCGAAGAAGGCTTTGCAATAGAAAACCCTCTGAATCACAATATGCTGGCTGAAAAGATAAAATCCGCCCTTGCAGAGCATGAATCAATGGGACGCAAGGCAAGGCTCAGGGCAGAAAAATTTCCAATTGAAAAAGCAGCGGATGAATTTATAAGAATAATAATAAAGGGGCTCTTTCTCACTTCGAGTGGGTAATTCCCCCTTAGAAAAGGGGGTTAGGGGGTTGTCATGACTTGCATCCATGCTGCCCGGCAATTGGTGTTTATAAAGCAAAGTCCTTGATACTATTGCATGTTTTAAGGTTATTTTATACTGATTGTTTTAAACAACCCCCTTATCCCCCTTTGTTAAGGGGGAATAAAAAAGACTTTCTAAACACTTTACCCACTCAATTTGAGAAAGAGCCATAAAAATAATACAGGAAATCGTTCCCCTCGCTTCCCCTTCTTACCTTTTTAAACTCTTTCCCTACCCGCTATCCGCTAAACGCTACACGCTTCTTACTTATGCACCTTGCTGTGACACGTGAGGTTGCACTGCGCCCTGCCGCTGCCGTAGT
>CAKKPR010000340.1 GCA_919901705.1 Thermodesulfovibrionales bacterium
TCCCTGAATCTTTTAAACAGATGCGCTGAATCATTCGGCCCCGGCCCTGCTTCAGGATGGTGCTGAACAGAGAATATTGGAAGTTCAACATGCTGCATCCCCTCTTCTGTTCCATCGTATAAATTTTTATGAGTGAGCGTCACTTTCCCCTTCAGACTATTTATGTCAACACAGTAATTATGGTTCTGGGATGTTATCTCAACACGTCCTGTCGCCAGGTCCTTCACAGGATGATTGCCGCCGTGATGCCCAAATTTTAGTTTGTATGTCCTTCCTCCCATTGCAAGTCCGAGTATCTGATGCCCCAGACAGATACCGAATATCGGTTTCCTGCCCATAAGTTTTTTTGCGCTATCTATCGCATATGTCACTGTCTGCGGGTCACCGGGGCCATTGCTAAGGACTATGCCATCAGGATTCATATCGAGAACTTTTTCTGCCGGAGTTTGCGCGGGAACAACAGTCACATCAAAACCTGCTTCAACAAGATTCCTGAGTATATTGAACTTTATTCCAAAGTCATAGACAACCACTTTTTTAAGTTCAGCGTTTAGCGTTCGGCGTTCAGCGATTTCAGAATTTGAAACTTGAAACTTGTCTCCTCGGCGACTCGCCTGAGGCGAGAAACTTGAAACTCCTGCGTCAGCAGGCTGCCATTTCCAGCACCCTTCATTCCATTTATATTGCTCTTTTGTTGTGACATCTTTCACTAAATCGAACGCTGCTATACCGGGATGAGCTTTAACTTTTTCCAGAAGACTTTCAGGATTTAAGTCAGCAGTAGAGATGATTCCCATCTGTGCACCGTAATTTCTCAGGTGTTTTGTAAGCGCCCTTGTATCTAATCCCTGAATACCAACAACATTATACTTTTTCAGATACTCGTGGAGGCTCATTGATGAGCGCCAGTTGCTCGGAAACCCGCATGCCTCCTTAACAATGAAACCTTCTGATTTGATTCCTCCATTGGATTCAATGTCCTCTTCGTTTATGCCGTAATTGCCTATCTGTGAATATGTCATGGTAACAATCTGGCCTTTGTATGACGGGTCTGTAAGAATTTCCTGATATCCGGTCATAGAGGTATTGAAGACAACCTCGCCAATGGTCTCGCCCTCCGAGCCAAAACCAATGCCTTCAAAGACAACCCCATCATTTAAAACTAAAAAAGCCTTACTGCTCATATATCTTTCCTTTGCATATCGTAATTACAGCCGCTCCCTTCAAAACCCATCCTTCAAAAGGCGTGTTTTTGCCTTTAGATGCGAATTTCTCCGATTCTACCTTAAACTCTTTATCGGGATTGACTATTATGACATCTGCATCAGAGCCATTTTTAAGAGTCCCTTTATTTATTCCCATAATCTTTGCCGGGCTTATTGTCATTTTTTCAATCAATTGATTCATTGTAAGAATGCCTTCTTCAACAAGCTTCAGGCTTAAACCCAAGGCTGTTTCAAGTCCGGATATTCCTGAGGGCGACTGGTCAAATTCCCTCAATTTCTCATCCCTGTGATGGGGGGCATGGTCTGTTGCTATAACATCTATTGTGCCGTCTTTTAATCCCTGTTTTATTGCATCAACATCCTTAGCAGTTCTCAGTGGAGGATTTACCTTTGCATTTGTGTTATACCCTTCAACCGCAGCCTCAGTAATACTGAAATAATGAGGGCATGTCTCTGCTGTAACATTTATTCCTCTCTCCTTAGCGTCTCTGATTATTCTTACAGAGCCTTCTGTAGAGACATGAGCTATATGCAGCCTCCCGCCTGTAAGTCCGGCAAGTGCAATGTCCCTGCTGATTATTATCTCTTCTGCTTCGGAAGGTATCCCCTTTAATCCGAGGGTCAATGACAACAGCCCTTCGTTCATCACACCGCCTTCGGAAAGGCCTATATCCTCGCAGTGCGAGATTATCGGCACATTAAATGTTTTTGAATATTCCAGGGCCCTTCTCATAATCAGACTGTTCATAACAGGCCTGCCGTCATCAGAAAATGCCACACAGCCTTCACTGTGCATTATCCCCATCTCAGCGAGTTCTTCGCCCTTCTGGCCTTTTGTTATGGCTCCGATTGGATAGACAGTGCATGCGCCCTCCTGAATCGCCTTTCTGATAATGAGGTCTGTAACGCTTGAATTATCATTGACAGGATTTGTATTCGGCATTGCACAGACTGTTGTAAACCCTCCTCTTACAGCAGCCAGCGTCCCTGTCTTTATAGTCTCCTTATATTCAAATCCTGGCTCTCTCAGATGCGTATGCATATCGACCAAGCCCGGTAGAACAAGCACACCTTTAGCATCAATGGCATTGCTGTTAGATTCACGATTCACGATACACGATTCACGATTTTTTATTTTTTTATCTTGCATCTTGCATCTTGCATCCTGCATCCTGATTTCCTTTATCTTCCCATCCTCAATTAAAATATCCCCAACACCGTCAATCCCCTGCGATGGATCTATTATGCGCCCATTCTTAATGAGAACCTTCATTTGAAATCCCCCAAAAATGTCATTGCGAGCCGAAGGCGTGGCAATCTAATTCTTAGAGATTGCGGAGCCTGCCCCGAGCCTATGAGATTGCTTCGGGACTTTGTCCCCTCGCAATGACAGCGAAGGGGTCTCACTCCTCGCAATGACACCTCTTTCATCCCCTTACACCTGCAAGCAGATAAAGGACTGCCATTCTCACCGCTATCCCATTTGTTACCTGTTCAAGTATCACCGACCTTGGGCCGTCGGCAATCTCAGATGCTATCTCTATGCCCCTGTTCATAGGCCCCGGATGCATTACAATTGCATCTTTATCCGCTATTGAAAGCCTCTCTGTTGTCAGCCCCCAATATCTGAAGTATTCAAGAGTCGAAGGGAAAAATCCTTTACCCTGCCTTTCTATCTGAATCCTGAGCATCATGACAACTTCAACATCACGCAGTCCTGTTTCCATATCATGAAAGACTTTGACGCCATGAGATTCCAACTCCGGAGGGATAAGAGTTGGTGGGCCTATAATCCTGACCTCAACACCAAATTTCTTAAGCAGATAAATATTTGATTTTGCAACCCTGCTGTGAAGTATATCCCCGACTATTGCAACTTTAAGCCCCTCAATCCTTCCAAGTTTTTCTTTTATGGTAAAGGCATCAAGCAGCGCCTGTGTCGGATGTTCGTTTACTCCGTCACCTGCATTTATCACAGAGGCATTTACCTTTTTTGAAAGAAGGTGCGCCGCACCTGATGATGGATGCCTTATTATCATGAAATCAGCGCCCAGGGCCTGCACATTAAGAGCGGTATCTATCAGGCTCTCGCCCTTAACAACGCTGCTTGTGGTCACTGCAAGATTCAAAACATCAAGGCTCAGTCTCTTCTCAGCAAGTTCAAATGAAGTCTTTGTCCTTGTTGAAGGCTCAAAAAAGAGGTTAACAGCTGTCTTTCCTCTCAGGGCAGGAACCTTTTTAATATCCCTTTTAAGGACATCCTTAAAACCTGATGCCGTATCCAGAACAAGCGTTATCTCGTCTTTTGTGAGTTCCTTAATCCCAAG
>CAKKPR010000341.1 GCA_919901705.1 Thermodesulfovibrionales bacterium
AAGCTAAGCATGAATGGGGCGATGATATTCGCCTGCGAGCCATGCCGCATACTCAATAGCCTGAAGGATGTCTTTTTCTTCAAGTTCAGGATATGCCTTCAGAATTTCTTCATGGTTCATACCAGAAGCCAATAGCTTGAGAACAAAGGCAACAGTAATACGAATCCCACGTATGGTGGGCTGCCCCATACAGACTTCCGGACTGACTGTTATACGCTCGAACTTCATACATCCACCTCCTAAATATATACCACTTATATTATACTCTTTAGAATCTTCTAAGCATACATAAGGGCAGCCTGAATGTCTTCCTTTTCAAGTTCCGGGTAATCTTCTAATATCTCTTCAACTGTTACTCCGCCGGCAAGCGCCTTTGAAATCTGCTCCACTGTAATTCTTAATCCCCTTATTGTTGGTTTTCCCACCATTACTTCAGAGTTCACAGTAATGCGGTTTAGTAAATCCTCTTTCCCCATCTTAATGCCCCCCTTTAAGCTATTTGTTGATTATAATTATACATCCCCATGAAATTTATACGCATAAAAATTTTGGGATTTTTATGACCCGTAAACTGATTACGCCTATTTATCCGGCACCCCTATGAACTTATATCCCGCCCCATAGACCGTCTTTATGAACATGGGGTTTTGTGTATCATCTTCTATCTTATGCCTTAAGTTTTTTATATGTGCATCAATGACCCTGTCATAACCTTCAAAATCATATCCCTGAACTATGTTCACGAGTTGCTCTCTGCTGAAGACTATATTGGGCCTCTCTGCAAGGCCAAGCAATATCCTGAATTCAGTGGCTGTGAGTGGTATCGCCTTATCTCTTTTTTTAACTTCCATTGCGCTGGTATCAATCTTTAATGCACCCTCATTAAATGAAAGGCTCTTCCTCTCTCCCTTTTTTGTCCGCCTGAGGTGCGCCTTCACCCTTGCGATAAGCTCGCGGGGGCTGAATGGTTTTACAACATAGTCATCGGCTCCCATTCCGAGGCCCTTTACGCGCTCCTCTTCTGAGCTTTTTGCAGTAAGCATTATTATCGGGATATCAGAGGTCTTTCTTATAGTGCTGCATATTTCTTCGCCGTCAATGTCGGGAAGCTTTAAATCGAGGATTATGAGGTCAAATCTATCTTTTATTAATTTAAGGGCTTCTTTTCCCGTCTCCGCAACCATGACATTAAACCCGTCCCTTTCGAGATATGACTTCACAATATCCGAAATCTTCTTCTCGTCTTCAATGATAAGGATTTTTTCCATACTAATTAGTAATGAGTGACAGGCAAGACACAGTACCCTCGCTCATTCTCGTCCCGATAAGAATCGGGACTGACTCCTCCGCCCCGGCGGATTCGCCTGAGGCGAAGAGGTATTTTGCCTCTTTATTCCTCTTAAATTCCCCCTTAACAAAGGGGGACTCAGGGGGTTGTTGACTATCGGCAAAATAAAACCGCTCAAGCACTATGTCTCGCCTGTCTGTTCATTTCATATATTGATTTCATTATATGCACTAGGGTAGTTTTGGGCAAGGGGAAAGGAAAGAACTTAAGCAGATTATTGCTTAAATATTTTAAAGGACTCAATTACGCTAAAAGAATATCCTGTTTATCAGCCTCTTTATCCTCAAAAAGCGGGAACCACCCTTCCTTTGTAAGTACAAATGTCATTTCCTTTTTGCAGGCTGTGCATCTTCTGAGTTCAGCGGCCTTGATGCCGAGCTTTATTGTGCCAGGTGTCGGACTGTGATGGGAAATTGTTTCATATGTATGCTTGTGTTTCATCTCTTTGCCCTCCTGTCCTCAATCGTACAATATTTCAGGATTTCAGGCAAGGTGTGAAATTGCTTTTGTTACGCCAATTTAGAAATGTCCTGTCTTGCTTAATATTGCTCAATACAGTTGTCATTCCGGCTCGTCCGGAATCCCTCTGAAGAAGGATGCTGGACAAGCCAGCATGACAGATAGGGATAGTTTAAATAATGGTCATGTAGCATGAATGTTTTAGGACATTATCATTTTGGTGTTACAGATGTGGAAGTGGTTTTATATGCGCGGCAGAGGGTTTGGGCAAGGGGTCGAGCCGCTGCGATAACTTTCGCCCCTATCTTCCGTAATGTTTTATTTTATGCTATAGTCTGCTAAATTATCGGAAAAGGTGAACTTCGTATAGTAAACGTTATGTTGAAATAAAAATAAAATAGGAGGAAACAATTGAGAAAATCAATGCTCGAAATTTATGCCTTAGCCGTCTGTTTCGCAACAATTGTCTGTTTCGTCATTTCGCTGGGTGTTGCACTTTATAGTGTCGTTGAGATTGCAAATCCGGCATTTACAATGAATTCATATCAATATAGCCGCTATCAAAGTAACGATGCTTATTGGTTAAGTCGTGTTAATGATTATGGAAATAAAGAAAAAGAAATGCAAAGACCATCAGAGGATGAATTAACAAAACAAAGGACAGAAGGTTATCGGTTAGCAATCATATCAGAGAAACGAGATGGTTTCCAAGGCTTAACAAAAACAACAATCATACTTCTGATAGATGCCGTTGTGTTCCTTATTCACTGGCGGCTCGCTCGTCGTGCGAGAGAAACAAATATCGCAACATAACAATGGCATTAATAATGAGGAGAACGCCGCTACAGTAAGTGTAAAAAATATGAATATAATCTATGGGCATCGGCATCTCAATTGGTTCTTCAAAGAATTATTTGAAATGACGGATAAAGGCATTAAATACAAAGGCAAAGAATATTCATGGGACAATATTCAAAAGATTAAAAGGGCTCCCGGATCATACTCCGTGAATCTCTGCTATCCTGGCGCAATAATTTATTTGGATGACGGAAGAAAGATTTGGATCAATGGCCGTGTGTTTACAAGGGCAGGAGAAAAACCGAAATTTAAGACATGGAGT
>CAKKPR010000342.1 GCA_919901705.1 Thermodesulfovibrionales bacterium
GCGCTGCATGGTTTGGAATTGATAAACCTCCAGGTTTTATGGTAATTTAGCATGTTTTTTTTGAACGTGATTTCAGGTATAATTATAACAGACAAACTAAGACTAAGGTTGAGGTTAAGGCTGAGCAAATGTTCTCTTAATCTTAACCTTAACCTGTTGTTAAGAGTGGAGGAATCGTGGTCAGATACATAAATGTCAGAAGCAAACAGAGGAATGAATTCATTGATATAACCGAAAAAGTCAATGAGGTTATTAAAGAGGCAGGGGTAGTCAGCGGAATCTGTTATATCTATGTGCCTCACACAACAGCAGGCGTAACAATAAACGAAGGTGCAGACCCGTCTGTTCAGCGTGACATACAGAATGTTCTCAGCAGGCTGATACCGCACGAAATGAACTATTCCCACAGAGAAGGCAATGCAGATGCACACATAAAATCAACTATGGTAGGCGCCTCTCAGCTTGTTATCATTGACGAAGGCAGGCTTGTACTCGGCACCTGGCAGGCTGTCTATTTCTGTGAATTTGACGGGCCAAGGCATAGACGGGTAGCGCTGAAGTTTATCGCGGACAAATAAAGCAGTGCATAGCCGTTGTCAGTTTTAAACACTTTTCATGATTCACTTCCAGACTATGGCTGAAGATAAAGACAACGAAGAAATCCAGGCGCTCCCTCGCCCCCTCCTGTCCTGAGGCTCGAAAAAGAACTCTTTCAGATATGGAACAGAACCTTTATAATAAATGCCAGGGATAGCATCACAAATAATACCGGGAAGGCATTGAGCTGGTATTTCAGGGCAGGACGGAAAACACCCTGCCCTTTGAATGCCTGAAAAAGGAGGGTATAATGGATGTATGTGCAGTATGCGCATGGCGTGCAACGTGCCAGAAAAAGTTTTCCGTATCAGGCAAAGACATGCGCTGTCCTGATTTTGCAAAGGATGTGACCATTAAAGAAAAAACAGAAGAAGATAAAGAAATAGAAAAGGAACAGGGGAAAAAGTGATATACGATAAGTTTTTCGGGTTCAGGGGAGAGCCGTTCGGAGTAACACCTGACACCAGGTTCCTGTATATGAGCAAGAGGCATGAGGATGCGCTGGCCCACCTGAATTTCGGAATATCAGAGAACAAGGGTTTTGTGATGCTCACAGGAGAGGTGGGCGCGGGCAAGACAACGCTTATAAGGTATTTCCTTGACAATCTTGGTCCTGATACACACACTTCCCTCATAATCAATCCCATGGTAGATCCGCTTGAACTCCTTAAACTAATAAATCATGACTTTGGCGTTGCCTGTACCGGCAATACACAGAAAGACCATCTCGATGCCCTTAATAATTTTCTCATGGAAGCCTTTTCAAGAAAAGAGAAGGCGGTCCTTGTAATAGACGAGGCACAGGGATTAAGTCTCGAATGTCTTGAGTTCATAAGGCTCCTGTCAAACCTTGAAACAAACACAAAAAAACTGCTACAGGTAGCCCTTGTCGGGCAGCCTGAATTGAAGAGAATTGTATCAAGCGAACCCCTTAAACAGCTTGACCAGAGGATTGCCGTCAGATATCATCTTGAGCCCCTTGACCTTAATGATTCGATTATATATGTAAGCCACAGACTGAAGATTGCAGGAGGAGGCATGGTAACCTTCCCAGTAAATGGCATAAAGCTCATTTATAGGCATAGCCATGGGATCCCTAGGCTTATTAATATGGCATGCGACAGAGCCCTTCTGCTCTCCTATTCAGATGGCAAGATAAAGATTGACACCGCAATAGTGAAAAAAGCCATAAGGGAATTAAGCACCTCCCAATACAAAGATGAAACTAATTTTCTTAAGTATGCTGTTAGCGGCATAGCAATACTCATCCTTGTTATTGCGGCATACCGCAATATATCCCATGAAGAACATTATCTTAATAAGATCAGCAGTATGTTAAAGGGGGTCAGAACAGAAGGAGAATTTTTCATAAATGACGGGACATATATGGTCTCGAAAGAGGAGCTTTCTGAGGCAGCCTGCATCTTAAACCTCATGAATATATGGGGAGAAAAAGATATGCGCAGCGATATGGATATATCCAAAGAACCCGGGAAAAGAGGCTATTCTGTTTATAAATTCGGCAATGACCTTGACAAGGCAATAAGGCTCAATATACCGTGTATGCTTTCTATAAATCAGAATAAAACAAACAGATATGTTGTCCTGAGATGGGTTGTCGGAGGCGATGTAATGCTCATAGACCCGAGGGATGGGAAAAACATCCTGCCGATAAAAACATTTAGAGACACTATTTCAGAGATTAGCGTATTTTATAAAAACAGATATAATAATAATGACAGGATATCATTGCTGCAGCAGGAGCTCAAGAAACGCGGCCTGTACAATTCTCCTGTAACAGGCGAATTAGGTTCAAAGACAAAAAAAGCGCTGATGAAGTTCCAGGAAATAAAAGGCATTGAACAAACAGGAACCCTTGATGAAGAAACGACAATCATACTTTCAGGCAATGAAGGTGTGCCCAGATTAGTACCTGAATAATATACTTAAAAATAAAGGAGGAGCTGAAATGGATCTTAAAAAATTGAGAAATATTCTTTCTGTTAATAATGGCGCCCTTGAGTTAAAGGATAAGGCCGGCTTGAAGGCTATCATGGACGAGCTTATTTATGAGGCAGTATTTACAGAGGATAAGGACAGGCAGATTGCACTTTTCACTCTGATAAAAGAGGCTGCAAAGGCAGCAGGCGCTGTGCCTGCATCAATACAGGGCCTGTATGAAGAGATGGGCAAAAATTATCCCGGTTTTACTGTCCCTGCGATAAATATCAGAGGACTTACCTATGACACTGCAAAGGCTATTTTCAGAAAAGCCAATAAAATGAATGCCGGTGCAATAATATTCGAGATAGCACGTTCAGAGATAGGATATACAAAGCAGAGGCCCCTGGAATATTCCACAGTTGTACTCGCAGCTGCAGTCAGGGAAGGGTTCAGCGGCCCGGTGTTTATACAAGGTGATCATTTTCAGCTTGTGAGAAAAAATTATCTCGCAGACCCGAAACCTGAAACAGATTATGTAAGGGGCCTGATTAAAGAGGCTATAGAGGCAGAGTTTTACAACATTGACATTGATACCTCAACGCTAGTAGACCTTGACAAACCGGCACTCAAAGAGCAGCAGAGGCCCAATTTTGAAAGGGCAGCTGAGCTTGGGGCATATATAAGGGAGATACAGCCCAAAGGGGTGGATGTCTCTATAGGCGGTGAGATAGGTGAGATAGGCGGCAAAAACAGCAATCCCGATGAACTCAGGGCATACCTCGATGGGTTTAAAGAGATATTCAAGGCAGGAAAAGGTTTAAGTAAACTGAGCGTTCAGACAGGAACATCACATGGCGGTGTTGTTCTGCCTGATGGATCGCTTGCAAAGGTCAAGATTGATTTCGAGACACTCAGGATACTATCCGACATGTCAAGAAAGGAATATGGACTTTCAGGCTGCGTCCAGCACGGAGCGTCAACGCTTCCTGATGAGGCCTTCCATATGTTCCCTGAGACAGGGACATCCGAAGTGCATCTTGCAACCGGGTTTCAGAACATAATGTATGACAGCAAGGCTCTGCCTGAAGCCTTCAGGAATGAAGTCTATGATTACATAAAGAAGGAATGCGTAAAGGAACGCAAAGAGGGCCAGACAGAGGAGCAGTTCATTTACAGTACAAGGAAAAAAGGCTTTGGGACCCTGAAGAAAAAATGGTGGGACCTTCCCTCCAGCGTGAAAAACCCTATAATGAAAGAACTTGAAGACAAGTTTGATCTGCTTTTTAATAAATTGAAGGTAGGAAATACCAAAGACATAGTCGCCAGAACAGTAAAGCCGGTGGTTGTGAAGAAGGAGATTTCGGAGGCGCTGAGAAAAGAATTGGCGTAATGGGTGGGGCATTAGGGCTTGCTGTCCATGCAACTGGGGTGACAAAGGATAAGCCGAAAAGGCGTAAATGTAAAGAGGTTACGACGAGCATTGTGTAGAAGCAAAGATTGACAAAATACACAGCAAAAAAGGCTTTGGAGACAAACATGAAGCTTGCGGAATGGTTAAAGGATGAAGATAAATTAAAAGGTGCTGAGATATTTGCAGCCGTTATCACCATCGCTGCCGGTGGCATTTGGGTATATCTGGATGGTTTTACCGGGGAAACCATCGCGCAAGTGACAGCAACTCTCGGCACTGCTTTGATTATTATCATGACCTTTTTATACAAGATGAAACAACAGCGGATAGGTGATTACACTGCCGCAGGGACAGTAGCACTGGAGAAGTTACAAAGAGCATACCCCAAAATATTAAGCGGCCCCAGATTTTTTAAGGGCAGAAATAATGAGGAGCCGGATGAGGAAAAAAATATCGGGAAAAAATATTTGTTCTTTCAGAAGCAAGGCATAGGTGAAATAGCTCAATTTATACCAACTACACCTCTGGAGATGGCTGACATAGAGATATATGTTTCGCGCAAGTCATTAAGAATACTGGATATACCAATGGATAAGCAGGAGGAAATAAAGAGTGCGGTTCGTAGTGCGATTTATGAGTATGCAAAGAGTAGATATGACGGTCTCTTTGTTTTGGTTGATCCTAAAAGCTCCGATAAAAACTTAGGCATCAAGCTTGATTTTATTGATGAAGTCAACAGCTTATCATATAAGAAATTCGAAAAAATAGTATTTGAGCTTGGACAGAAAGCGATAGAGACACTCTTAACACATAAGATGTCGTGATGGTAAAAACATGTAGTGTTTAGTGCAGAGATAGTCTCTGCTATGAATAAAAGGAGGATAAGATGGCGAAACTGACTATGCCTAGTGACTGGACATGTAACGGGAGAGAGCTTAAACCTAAATCAGGCGCTTCAAGTAGCAACACGTGGCTATTTGACGGCAAGGAAATCAAACCGAAATCCGGAGCCAGCAGCTCAAACACATGGGTTTGGAACGGTAAGGAGCTTAAACCTAAATCCGGAGCATCATCAAGTAATACGTGGGTCGTTGACAACGGTAAAGTGAAGCCGAAATCAGGCGCAAGCTCCAGCAACACATATGATTGCGGAGATTTGCCGATACTTGCCATTGCCGGAAAAGTCGCACTGAAACTTTATTAATATCAGTGCCAATAAAATATTCAACAGAAGCTATTCTAAAGCGGATAGACCATGCTCTGCATGAGGACATCGCTAATTTGTATAAAGCCCCTCTCATAAATTGGTCCGGCTGCTCTTCCAGTGGCATAAACTATTCAGAAATTATTGCAGAAAGATTAATCAGCGATGGAATAGTCGGTAGAATTCTGGCAATACCTGAAATTGAGAGACAAAACTATAAAGTCGATACTCATGATGGGAAATTAGCCAAAAAAACAATGCGCAAGGAAGAAATATTTGCAAAGGAGTTGTTTGATTATTGCTCATCTGGAGATAAACAACTTAATGCCATCGGGAAAATTATTGATTACCAAGTTCCGCTAAAGGCATCGCTCAAAGACAAGGGAATTGGGAAAATTGATTTAATTGCATATTGCAAAAAACCTATTGATATTGTTTATTTGCTCGAACTTAAGTATAAAGATAATAAAGAAACCTTACTACGTTGTGTATTAGAAATATCTACTTATTTTAGATTACTGCATAAAACAAAATTTTTAGCTTCTTATCCAGAGTTAAAGCACTTGAGGTCTGACAATATAAGAACGGGAATATTAGTTTTCAATGGGTCAGCTCAACATAAAGAAATTGAAGAAATGACCTCTGGGAAAAGACCCCAAATGGAAAAGCTTTTTAAAACGCTGACCATAGATATTTTTTTAATAAAAACAGAATATATTGTTGAACAGGTTCAGTGAAACTTACTATCCATCGCGGCTCTAGAGAAATCGGCGGCTCCTGCATTGAACTTCAAGCCTTGGATTCGAGGATATTATTGGATTTCGGGTTGCCGCTTCTCGATGAAAATTACCAGCCCTTTGATAAAAACAGCATTAAAAGCCAGACAACAGAAGACTTGATTCGACTTAAGGTTTTGCCCGATATTAAGGGGTTGTATCAGCATGAAACTCCTCTTATAAATGGCATTTTAATAAGCCATTCCCATCAAGACCATTATGGGTTACTGTCTTTTGTGAATCCTTCTACCCCCATACATATGAGCAAGGGCTGTAAAGAGCTAATTCGTGTTTCCCATTTTTTCGGACAGACTGCATGTAATTTGCAAAACATTGTCACGATTGAGCCATGGACGCCTTTCCAGATTAACTCATTTACAGTTACGCCTTACCTGGTTGACCATTCTGCATTCGACGCCCTCGCCTTCTTGATAGAAGGAGACGGCAAAAGGATTTTGTATTCAGGAGATTTTAGGGGGCATGGGAGAAAAAGCATTCTCTTTGAAAACATCCTTAAGCATCCTCCTTCTGATATAGATTACCTTATTCTTGAAGGGACGATGATAGGACGAGACAAGGGAGAACTGGAGACAGAGTTGGACATCGAAAACGAAATGGCGCGTCTTTTTAATAAAAATGAGAAATTGTTTTTTGTGGCATTTTCTTCACAAAATATAGACAGGATTGTCTCTATCTATAGGGCTTGCTTGAGAAGTGATCGATTGTTCGTGATAGACCCATATACGGCATTTATCTTGGACAACCTTGGCAAATTTTCAAGCAGCCTGCCTCAGTTTGACTGGAGAAACATAAGGGTATTTTTTGTTCCCAGTAGCCATACCCGGCAAATGGCAGAGGACAAAAACCTGTTCAAGTTTAAATCAGCCAAGATAAACTATGAAGAAATACAAAGGTTTAAAAACAGGGCTGTTTTAAGAGACACTTACCTGACAAGAAAGATATTTGCCAACAAGAATGACATAAGAGGCTCAATACTTATTTACTCAATGTGGGAAGGATATCTGGCGGATATAAAGCCGTTCTGGGATAGCAACGGTGTCCCAATCAAACACGTTCACACAAGCGGTCATGCTTATATCAAAGAATTAAAGAAATTCGTTGATGCCCTGAAGCCAAAACATATTATCCCCAACCATACCTTATTCCCCGAAGCCTATAGGGAATTGTTTCCGAATGTGATGGAAGTTGAAGATGGACAAACGGTTACCTTATAAAGCGGTATAGTGTTGGATTCGAAGTTGCGAAAAAGTCGAGCAGGACACAAAGACTTGTGAACTGAGAAATAATGATATTGTTAAAAACCTTTTTATTGCAGTATAATTACCTTAAAGATAGCAGCATTTTACTGATGTCTTTTCATCGAAATTGGAAGTTATTAATGGGAAAGCTTATAGACAAGGAGGTATGACTATGAAAAAAATAACGGCAACTGAGACCCTTGAATTATCAATCCCCGAGAGAATTCAACTAGTTGAGGATATTTGGGATACAATAGCAGCAGAAACATATGCCATTGAATTAACAGAAGATGAGAAAAGGATAATTGATGAACGATTGGAGGCTTTTCATAGAAACCCTGATTTAGGCTCCCCATGGGACGACGTCTATAAAAGGATAGTAAATAAAAGGTGAAGTACGAGGTCATAATCAGACCAGAAGCTGAAGATGACCTGAATAAAGCTTTTTTGTGGTATGAAGATAAAAGGAGAGGGTTGGGATATGATTTTCTGTTGCAGGTCGACGCAGGGATAAGATTCATAGAGCGTAATCCTGAAGTTCATCAGACAGAATATAAAGAGACAAGAAAACATTTTATAAAAAGATTCCCTTACAAAATAGTCTATTTTATTGAACAGCAAAAATTAATTATTTTGGCTGTATTGCACGGAAAAAGAAATCCTCGTGTGATAGAGAAAAGAGTATAAACCCATAACAATTGAACCGGAGTTCAGAATGAAAGAAACAATTGCAATAGTTGTCGGCGGCGGGCCTGCACCCGGGATAAACGGAGTCATAAGCGCAGCCACGATTGAAGCAATAAAAAAAGGCAAAAAGGTTATCGGCATAGTAGGCGGTTTCAAGAGCCTCTTTGCCGGGGATAAGAAAAAGGTAATAGACCTCACCTTTGATAATGTCAGCAAGATACATATAACCGGAGGTTCAATATTAAGAACCTCCAGAGACTTTCCTGACAAGGTTAAGGAACGCTTTAAAACGCTCATGTCAACCCTTAAGTCCCTCAAGGTCAGATACCTTATCACAATCGGCGGAGAAGGAACTCTCTATATGGCAAGGTGGATAGAAAAAGAGGCAAAAGGAAGGATTGCAGTGGTCCATGTGCCAAAGACAATAGACAATGACCTCCCTATGCCGGGCGGAATGCCGACCTTTGGATATGAGACTGCAAGGCACTGGGGGGTCGAGCTTGTCGAAAATATCATTGAGGATGCAAGGACCACCGGCAGATGGTATGTTGTTACAACAATGGGGAGATATACCGGGCATCTCGCCTTGGGCATAGGAAAAGCAGCAGGCGCAACCATAACACTTATACCAGAAGAATTCTCCGCGGGATCCGCCGTAAGCGGAAGGGAAGAGAAACTTTCCTGTAAAAAGGTCGCTGACATACTTGAGGGCTCCATAATTAAAAGGCTTTCAATAGGCAAGGATTACGGAGTTGCTGTGCTTGCAGAGGGGATTGCCAATAAGTTTGACCCAAAGGAACTTCTGGAATATGAGGTATTAGAAAAGGATGAGACAGGCAGGGTACGGCTTTCTGAAATACAGCTTGGAAGAGTAATGAAGACACTTGTTAATAAAAGTCTTGAAGGCCGCGGGATTAAGATGACTATCGTGGATAAGAATATCGGTTACGAACTCAGGGCTGCAAATCCAATACCGTTTGATGCTGAATATACAAGAAACCTCGGATATGGAGCTGTGAGATTCCTTTTGATGGGCGGCACAGGTTCCATGATAGTCTTTTATGAAGGCAAACTGAAATCTGTTCCTTTCTGTGAGATGTTCGAGCCTGACACAGGAAAGACAAAGATGAGATATGTTGATATCACATCTGAGACATATCTTGTTGGATGGGAATACATGATGAGGATTAAAAAGGATGACCTCAAACCCGGGAACATCAAAAGATTAGCGCTTGCAGCACACATGAAAGTGGAGGAGTTCAGAAAAAGATTTTCTTATATTGTTTGAACTCAGACTTTTTTAAATAACACCCCTTCCCACATCT
>CAKKPR010000343.1:0-5906 GCA_919901705.1 Thermodesulfovibrionales bacterium
GGAAGCTCTATCATCGTCCCGACTGTGTAGGCGACTTTTATTTTGTATTTCTTCTGTACATCGTCTGCAACTTTGATAACAAGTTCCCTCATTATTTTGAGCTCGTTTACATGTCCTACGAGAGGTATCATTATCTCGGGTATTACCTTGACCTTCTGTTTTTGGAGTTCGCAGGCAGCTTCCATTATCGCCTGTGCCTGCATTGCATATATCTCAGGGTATGTTATGCCGAGCCTGCATCCCCTGTGGCCCAGCATCGGGTTGAATTCATGCAATACCTTGCTTCTTGTCTTAAGCTTGTCAAATGGAACTTCAAGATGGTGAGCAAGTATTTTCAGTTCTTCATCAGTATGCGGGATGAATTCATGGAGCGGAGGGTCAAGTAGCCTTATAGTAACAGGAAGTCCTTTCATTGCCTTGAATATTCCCTTAAAGTCTCCTTTCTGCATAGGAAGGAGCTTGGCCAGCGCTGCCTGTCTTCCTTCTGTGTCATCAGCCAGTATCATCTCTCTGACAGCGCTTATTCTCTCAGGGTCAAAGAACATGTGCTCTGTCCTGCAGAGACCGATTCCCTCTGCGCCGAAATTCCTTGCAACCTCTGCATCATGCGGCGTATCAGCATTTGTCCTAACGCCTATTTTTCTGTATTCATCTACCCATTTCATGAATATGCCGAAGTCGCTTGTAAGTTCAGGTGTTATCAACGGAGCTTCGCCCAGTATAACCTCTCCTGTTGTGCCGTTGAGGGTTATGTAATCGCCTTCTTTTATACTAAGGTTGTTTACTGTAAATGTCCTCTGGCTTTCGTTTATGTTTATAGCGCCGCAGCCTGCAACACAGCATTTGCCCATTCCCCTTGCCACAACGGCAGCATGGGATGTCATGCCGCCGCGCGCAGTTAGAATGCCCTGTGCAGCGTGCATGCCTCCGATATCCTCAGGTGAGGTTTCTGTTCTCACGAGTATAACCTTTTCGCCTTTTTCAGCAGCCTTTTCTGCATCATTTGCCGTGAATACAACCTTTCCAACTGCAGCCCCGGGTGATGCAGGAAGCCCTTTTGCAATTATATTAGTCTTGGCCCTGGGGTCTATCATCGGATGCAAAAGCTGGTCAAGCTGCTGCGGGTCGATTCTCAGTATCGCGGTCTTTTTGTCAATCATTTTTTCTTTTACCATGTCAATGGCTATCCTGAGGGCTGATGCCGCTGTTCTTTTGCCAACTCTTGTCTGAAGCATATAGAGCTTGCCTTCCTGAACAGTAAACTCAATATCAAGCATGTCTTTATAGTGTCTTTCGAGCTTTTTGTATATCCTGTCAAGCTCGTTATAAGCCTTTGGAAGCCTTTTCTTGAGTTCGTTGATATGAAGCGGCGTTCTTATGCCGGCGACAACATCTTCGCCCTGAGCATTTATAAGGCATTCTGCAAAAAACTTATTCTGACCTGTGGAGGGGTCTCTTGTGAAGCCGACGCCTGTGCCTGAATTTTCACCCATATTTCCAAAGACCATTGTCTGTACATTGCATGCGGTACCGAGGTTTTCAGGTATGCCGTTAAGTTTTCTGTATTTTACTGCCCTGTCTCCAAACCATGAACCAAAAACTGCATTAACTGCCTTTTTAAGCTGTTCATATGGGTCAGATGGAAAATTCTCTGATGTATTTTTTTTGTAAATAATCTTAAATTCGTCAACTATATTTTTGAGATCAGCAGATGTAAGGTCCGTGTCAAGATGAACCCCTTTCTTTGCCTTCATCTCTTCGATTGCTTTTTCGAACTTCTGTCTGTCAACGCCCATGACAATGTTTCCAAACATTGTGATGAACCTTCTGAATGCATCGTATGCAAATCTTTCATTCCTTGTCTTTTTTATGATGGCTTTAATTGTTGTCTCATTAAGGCCCAGGTTGAGTACAGTGTCCATCATGCCCGGCATGGAGAATTTTGCGCCTGAGCGGACAGATACCAGGAGAGGGTTAGTTGAATCGCCAAATTTAATGCCCATTGTTCTCTCTACTTTTTTAAGGCTTGCAAGAACCTGTTCCCACATGCCAGGGGGATATTTTTTCTTGTTTTTGAAATATTCATTGCAGGCTTCCGTTGTTATTGTAAAACCGGCAGGCACAGGGATTTTAAGATTTGTCATCTCGGCAAGGCCGGCTCCTTTACCTCCGAGGAGGTCTTTCATCTCCCCCCTGCCATCTGCCTTTCCACTGCCGAAGAAATAAACATATTTTTTAGCTGTCTTTTTTGCCATTACCAATGTCCTCCAGACACAAGGAATTTAATTCGGATTAATAAGATACCTTAGAAAGACAGAAAATTTCAATACTTTTAAGGATATTTCCCATAAAAAATGCCAATAAGCTTATGTGAAAAGCGCGTTGTTAGTGCGAAATACAGAAGGAATGAGGGAAGTCTTTGTGCGGATCTCTTCACTGGAATGCTTAAAATTTAGCAATAAAATAATTAATTTACTAATAGTTACGAGTAATATATAAACATTTGATTTATGTTATTTATATCCGGCAATTCTGGTGACAGCGTATTTAATGAGGCTTAGGAGGCTGTTGAAAAAGTCTTTTTTCTGTCATTGCGAGCGAAGCGTGGCAATCTCGCATTTAATAAAATCAATGGGTTAGAGATTGCTTCGTCGTCCCGAAGGCTTTCGGGACTCCTCGCAATGACATGTGACGAGTTTTTCAACAAGCTGTTAGAGCTCTGCGCATAGTTGCAGGCAGATATTCACAACTTACTGTGTAAAAAGAGGCACATTTGTGTAAAAAGAGACATCTTAAGTTTATTTTTAAAAGCTTGACGTCTATGACTATCAGATAAAGCTCGCAACTTATTGATTATAAGAAGTAATTTTTGTCCTAGTTTAATCAGGGTTGGCATTGCATTTGCATAATTATAAGTAACGCATTAAATAACAAGAAAGGAGGATAAAATGAAAACACTATCTGGCATAGAAGTTATCCAGGAAAACGGGGTTTTTAGAGTGCCGGCTGACTTTGCATCAGGTTTTGTGCTTGTTCCTGTGCCGGACGGTAAATTGAATCTTTTTTTCTGGGAAAAAAACAGGATGAGGCGTTTTCTCAGGCACCATGGATTTGCACCTGCAAGTTCCCCTACTGCAAAAGGGGTTAATTAAACAGGGAAAAAGATGATGTGTTAATATATACAAATGGTGCATGCAATTTTTAGCTGGCTTGTTGATGTGATCGGTAATATGGGATACCCGGGGATTGTGTTTTTGATGTTTATTGAAAGCACTTTTATCCCGTTGCCTTCTGAACTTGTAATCCCTCCTGCCGGGTATCTCATTGCGCAGAAGCAGATGCATTGGGGAGGCGTGTTAATATCAGGAACGGTCGGGAGCCTGCTCGGAGCGCTTTTTAACTATGCTATAGCTATCTATTTCGGAAGACCATTTATATTGAAGTATGGTAAATATTTTGGTATATCTAAAAGCCATTTTGAAAAGGGAGAGCAGTTTTTTCAGTCACACGGCAGTATAAGCACATTTGTAGGAAGGCTTATACTCGGTATCAGGCATTACATATCTTTCCCTGCAGGGCTTGCCAGAATGGACATTAAGAAATTCTGTTTTTATACGTCAGCAGGCGCAGGTATCTGGGTATTGATACTTGCATACATAGGTTATTTGGTCGGAAATAACAAAGAAATGGTTTTTGCTTACAGCAAACAGTGGAGTATCTACATAATAAGCGGGTGCATACTGCTTGTATTGGCCTATATCTTATGGCATAAGAATCGGAGAGCCGCCAAGGCGGAAAGTACATCCTGCAACAGCAAAGATGCCCTTAATTGAAAACCTCTTGCTTATTCTTTTGAATCATCCGGAACCGACTTTAGGGCTTTCATACGTTTTTCCAGAAGGTGCGGATTAGCGGCTACCATTACATCCTCTAATCCTGTATCAGGATAGACCATATAACGATAAGTAGCAGCCTGTCCATATTTTTCCATCATGTGTTTTTTACCCCTGACGTAAAGAGGGCATTCCTCATTGAAGCAGACATATAGAAAAGGCGTACCCCAGCCCAGCCCGTCAGCAAAATGAAAAATGGGGGTTTCATATTTTTCGCACTCCTTCCCGCAGTGCGGGCACATCGGCGCTTTATCTATTTTCATTTTTTACCTCCTTGATTGGCATACAACACTAAATAGAGAAAATTTTTTTTCACTTGATTATATTATAACAAAGCACCGGGAAGATTGTATCCATAAAAATGTGCGGACGGACAGGCGGGTGAGCGGAAAAAATGTTTCTTTCTGAGTACGCTTTAATGCTGATATAGATTGATTGTCATTCCGAGAGCGCCTTCTGATATTCTTCCCAGAGTTTTTCCTTTGATATACCGGAATCAATAAAATCCCAGGGCAGGGCTTCCTGGAAATCTTTTTTTCTCATCATATAAAAATCAGGATCTATGCCTGAATCAATGCAGGCCTTTCTCCAGTCATGGATTTTAAGCATGGCTTCCAAAACCTTTGAAATCCTCCTGTCGCCCATAGAAAATAGCCCCTGCATATAAGCATATTTAGGGACGTCGTGAAATACCCTTATGCCTTTTATCGGCAATAGAAGCTTTTTAATTGTTTTGATTCTGTCTTTTACAACTTCAATTTTTTCCATCGGGTGCCACTGAAATGGCGTAAACGGCTTTGGAACAAAGGTGCTCAATGTAAGGGTTAAGCCGCCTTTTTTAGAGACAGCCCTTATTTTTTTTACAAGATTAACAATACCGTTTATATCCTCATCTGTCTCTGTTGGCAGGCCGATCATAAAATATAGCCTGAGATTTTCCATGCCCTCTGCAAAAATCAACTTTGATGTCCCGATAATATCATCTTCTGTTATTTTTTTAGCGATTACCCTTCTTAGTCTTTCTGTTCCTGCCTCAGGTGCAATCGAAGTGCTCTTATGCCCCTTCAGCAAACCTGCAAGTTCGGCGCTTTTTCGGCTTGCCCTTAATGATGTAATAGAAAAATCCACTCCCTCCAGTTTAAGGACGTCCTTCGCGAATGGATAATCTGTCAGGGATGGGCCTATCAAGCCGACTCTTTTTGTAGTTTTCAAAGCCCGGCTAATCTCTTGTTTAATGGCATTTAATTCTTTTTTTCTTGGCGGATTATAAATGTGCCCTGCAACGCAGAATCTGCATTGCCACGGGCAGCCCCTCATTGCCTCAATAAGATACATACCGGAAAATTCTGTCTCAGGGGTTATTATTGAGGGCCTGAATTTGTTGGATGAAATATCTTTGATATATTGTTTTTTTATTTTTTCAGGAGCATTTTCTAAAGATTCTCTTTGGGGGATTCCGTTGTTGTATTTAGCGGTATAGAATTTTGGCACATAAACACCTTCTATATGACTGGTCTTTTTGTATAGTTCCGCCCTTGTTTCTGATTCCTTGTATACCTCAAGAAACTCCTGCAACATTTCCTCTGCCTCGCCAATAAAGCATATATCAAAAAAATCTGCGAGGGGTTCAGGGTTGAAAAATGCGCATACCCCTCCAAGAATAAGCAGCGGATGCGAATCGTTCCTGTCAGATGCCCTTAAAGGGATGTTTGAAAGCTCAAGCATTTTAAGTATGTTCGGATAATCATTTTCAAAAGAAACTGAAAAAGCGACTATATCAAACCTGTTCAGTGGTCTTTTGGATTCAAGGGAAAAAAGTTCTGTTTTGGTCCTGGCATATTCTTCAATATCCTCATCATCCGGGAAAAACGACCGTTCACATAATACGTCATTTCTTTCGTTCAGGAGTGTATAGATGCCCTGAAATCCGAGATTCGACATGCCGACATGATATGTATTGGGATAGACAAGACAGATATTTATCCTGCCGCCGGGCTCTTTAAATACAGTGCC
>CAKKPR010000343.1:6006-10572 GCA_919901705.1 Thermodesulfovibrionales bacterium
CGGGGAGAGGCTGAAAAGTCCATACCAAATGAGCTTAGCACATAAGCGCCGTTTTTATAGGAAACACCCGCTTTTCTGCACACATCCAATGGGTCAAGGCTGCTCAAAATTCCCCAGGCCCTTTCTTCTCCTGATATCATTTTTATATTTTACTAAATTGGAATATTTTTGGTATTTCAGAACTTCCGCAAGGCAAGTGTTTTTTTGTTGACATTATATATATTTTTTTTTATAGTTAAGTCAAATTTTATTGGGGGTGGGTATGATCCAGTCAAGGAAAATTTTACTCCTTTTCTCTCTTTTATCTATTTTTATCTTTTTAGGTTGTGAATCACTCAAGTCATCCAAGCCTATTATGCCCATTAAAGAATATGAAAAGATGATAGCCGGCAGGCTCGATGCCGACTATGTTGGAACAGCAAGATGTCTTTCCGCCTGCCATTCCCACGATAAAATAAAGCAGGATTTTAACGCCAGCTCAATGGGCGCCCAACTCTCAAAAAAATCAGGGATGCCTGTTGTTGATTGCGAATCGTGTCACGGGCCTGGGAGCCTTGCAATAGAAGATATTACTCCTGAAAAGGTTGAGCAGGACAGGAAAGAAGGGAAGGAGACAAAGTGCAAATATGAGACACTGATTGATTACAAAAATCTTCCTTCGCAGGCGCTGTCGCTCATATGCCTCAAGTGCCATACGGCAAATGCAACCTTTAACCTCCATAACTGGAATGCAGGCGTGCACGCAATGAATGATATTTCATGCTCTGATTGCCACAAGGTTCATGCAGGGGTAGATCTGAAAGTCAAACCAAGGGAGACAGTAGATATGTGCACCAAATGCCATGAAGAAATCAGGGCAGAGTTCCTCCTCCCGAGCCATCATCCGTTATCAGAAAAAAAGGTCTTTTGCACTGACTGCCATGACTCGCATGGTACGCCAAATGAAAAATCATTAAGAAAGAATACGGTAAAAGAGACCTGCACCCAGTGCCATGCAGAAAAGGAAGGGCCGTTTGTATTTGAACATGCTGATAATTCCGAGGAATGCAGCAGCTGTCATAGCTCCCATGGCTCGATAAACAATTATCTGCTCAATGTCCGCGTGCCTTTTCTGTGCCTGCAATGCCATGAAGGACACAGGACGGGAACTGCATCTGCCAGCGAGTCAAAAGCGGCATTTTATACGAACTGCACCGACTGTCATTCGAGCATTCACGGCACAGATATTCCCTCTGCAACAAGAGGCAAGGGGAGGTTTACACAATGAAAAAGATTTTAATTTTGTTATTTTCAGTCCTGTTTATTTTTAACAGCTCAGTTTTTGCAGAAGAGACGGAAACAACTGAAACAGAAGCTGAGATATACCATTTCCCTGAGATAAAGCCTGATGTTTATGGGTTCATGGGATACAGATTAGTTAACCTCGGCGGTTCTGAAAAGGCGGGAGAATTTGAATATCTGCATTCCTCTCCGGTTATAGGCGGGGAGATAAGGGCATTCCCCTTTCCTCACAGGCTTCATTTAGAGGCTGACGTGTTTAATAAAAAGGATTATTTCATAGATATGGGATATTCCTATAAGGATTTAGTTTTGTTCCGGGGTATAAACCGCACCCTTTTCCATAATCTTGATAATATCAGCCTGATAGACCTGAATCCGGCAACAGCCAGCCCGGGAGTGGCTGTCAGGGACAGGGGTGAAAAATATGGCGTTGAGGGCGGCCTGAATAATCTTTTTTTAAGGTTTAAGACCCCTGATTTTCCGTTTCATGTCTATATGGACGGAAGGTTTCTAAACAAAAATGGCGACATGCAGCAGAGGTTCATAGGCGGGTCGGGATCTTTCAATAATGTAGTAAGGGTATCCAGGAAAAAGAATATCAACTGGGATATAAGTGATATCACAATTGGGGCCAACAGCCATGTCGGGCCCATCGAGGTTGATCTTTCACATGGCGAGAAAAGGTTCACCTCCGGAGGCGACAGGATTTTTTCCGACAGTTATACGACTAAAACTTCAACGCCTGTGAGGGCAGCAGGCACTTATCCGCATAACCTTATTCCAGACCTTAAGAGTTCTACAAATACACTGAAGCTCCATACCTCTTATACAGGAAGGCTTGTTGCTGCTGCAACCATTTCTCAGACAGACAAGAAAAATAGAGACAGCGGCGCAACGGCTGATTATTTTGCAGGCTCTGCAGAGGTAACATATATTCCCTATAACAGGATGACAATTGTTGCAAGGTATAAACACAAAGAGGCAGACCTCGAAAATCCCTCTTCACTCCCTGCAGGATATTTAGGATATTCTGCCTATACAACCTCTGCCACAGGCATAAGGCCGTCCCTCTCATCACAGACAGATACATTCTCGGGAATTGTGCGATACAGGCCACTTGCAAGATTAGGGCTGAATGCAGGTTACACATATGAGCAGACCGAAAGAAAGAACGATGATGCGTGGAAGATGACAGGGAAAACAACACGCAGAGATGCGACCCTTTCTGCCAATGCAAGGCTTACTAAAAAACTGACACTCAAGGCAAAATATGAACATCGGGATATTCATAACCCTGCCCATAACACCCAGCCTAATCGTTCAAACTATGCCGGCGCCTCATTGTCCTGGGCTCCTTTTAACTGGGCCAGTGCAATGCTCAGTTATAATGCCGTAAAGGAAAAAAGGCATGGTATCCATTATGTAACCAGCAGCGGCACATTTACGGCTGTAGATGCGCAAAACAGGACTGCTTTCAGAAACAGAGTCCTTGGAAGCGTTACATTTATGTTGTTCAAACGCCTTTCTGTAACTCCAAGTTATGCGTATATGCATAACAGGATTGTGCAGGATATGACTTATAATGACACTGCCGGGAAGCCCCAGCTCGACAGGAATGTGCCGTATAAAGATACGGCCAACAGCTATGCGCTTACTCTGAATTATACGGCCAAAAAGAACCTGGATATCAATGCCGAGGCGAGCCAGACAAAGGGCAGGGGCAGTTTCTATCCCGGCATTTCAAACACTACGCTTCCGGTTTCTGTTGCATCTTTTTCAGAGTTGAAGGTTAAGGAAACGGTATATGCATTCGGCAGTGAGTACAGGCTTAAGGGTGATTGGGCCGTAGGATTAAAATATAGGTACAATAATTTCAAAGACATGATTGACAATCCATACGATGACGCCAAAAACGGAATAGCGCGGATTATATTGCTTACCATTTCGAAAAAATGGTGATACCGTTAAGTTCCTCTATCGGTATAACCAGGGAGCCGGTTTAAAATTATGAAAAGACATATAATTCTGATTGCAATTATAATTGCTTTATTAGCTGTTGCTGCGATGCAAGCCTATGCTGCTGAAAAGACCATAGGCGTTATCATGACAGGGGATATACCGTATTACAAGGCCATTCATAAGGCATTTCTTGCAGGGCTGTCTGAGCATGGTTTTGGCCCCGGCAAGGTTAATGTTGTTCTCCAGACACCCGCTCCCGAGGCCATGTCATGGACAAACGCAGCGAGGAAACTCATTGCCATAGATGCTGACGTTATAGTGGCTTATGGGGCCCCTGCAACCCTTGCTGTCGTCCACGAGTCGTCTGCAATCCCAATTGTGTTTGCAGGAGTTTATGACCCGCAGGCGGTGGGTATAACAGGGAAAAATATAACAGGGATTAGCTCAAGGGTGCCTGTTGCAAGTGTTATTAAAAACCTCAAGGGGATATCGAATTTCTCGAAATTAGGCGTTGTATATAACGATGCTGAGAAAGATACAGTAAGACAGGCTGAAGAAGTTAAAAACCTCGAAGGGCAGTTTGGATTCCAGTCGGTAAAATTCAATATAAAAAGGTTTGGTGATGCAGCAAAGATATCCAATGTTGATGCCTTATTTATTACTACAAGCTGCAGCGCAATGCAGTGTGTTGATAATGTTGTGGGGGTCGCCCGCAAAGGTAAGATACCAACAGCTACTACTATAAGCGGTGGTGAGGACAGGGGCATAATATTGACAATTGCAGCGTCTCCTCAGGAGCAGGGAAAAGAGGCTGCTGAAATGGCATCAAAAATTCTTGGGGGTGCGAAGGCGTCAACTGTTTCTATGGAATCCCCCAAGAGGATAGAAATGATTATCAATCTTAAAGAGACTACAGCAATTGATCTTAAAGTTCCGTTTGATACCTTGACATCTGCGACAAAGGTCATAAAATAGTAGACAGCGCACATTAATCAGGGTAAAATAGTATTGCAGCGTCACTTTTCAGACGACGCATCAAATATCTAAAATTCCCCCTTAGAAAAGGGGGTTAGGGGGTTGTAACAAACTGGGAAAAAGCACAACCCCCTTTGTCCCCCTTTATTAAGGGGGAATCGAACCCGAAAGAGTTGCTGTAGTAATAAATACAAAACAAGAAAGTCTAAAATGAAATTAAAGTTGAATCTTCAGAAAAAGTCAGTTCTAATAATTGCCGTTGTGCTTTTCCTTACTCTCGGTATAAACACTGCTGTTCTTACGTTTTTTGCAGCGGATAAATTTAAAAGCGCTATCCATTCAAAGACAACC
>CAKKPR010000344.1 GCA_919901705.1 Thermodesulfovibrionales bacterium
GCAATGGGATCGGGTGGACAGGATGCAGGGGCACAGGGCGGAGGTTCAATGCTTCAGTCCTTTTTACCGCTGATATTGATATTTGTTATATTTTATTTTCTCCTCATAAGGCCTCAGCAGAAAAAGGCCAAGGAACACAGACAGATGCTGGATAACCTGAAAAAAGGTGATAAGGTTATCACCTCAGGCGGGATATATGCTGTTGTCGAGGCAGTTGGAACAAATACCATTACTCTGAAAATTGCAGAGAATGTAAAAGTGAAATTAGGAAAGGGAAATATTGCGGCAGTAAGGCCTGCTTCAGAGGAAGAGTAGAAAAACAGTGAGTAGTGCTAGTGTCCAGTGTCAGTGAAATACTCTAACTGACACTATGAAGGACTGACACTTACACTGACCACCGACACTAATTTTGGGAGGTTAGATTTAGATGAAGAAAAATATTCTCTGGAGATTAATCCTTATCGGCTCAACAATTGTTCTTGCAGTAGTCTTTTTCCTGCCGAACACGCCTTTATTCAGTCAGATGCCTGAGTGGTGGAAAAAGAATATGCCTGATAAAGGGATAACAATGGGCCTTGACCTTCAGGGCGGCATACACCTTGTCTTTGAAGTTGAGGGGGAAAAGGCTGTTGAGCTGACAACAGAGCGTATTGCGCAGTCATTAAAGGATATCCTGGCCAAGAAAAAATTGAGTGCAGATATTACAAGCAGCGGCATGCTCATAACAGTTGCCTCTGCATCAATGGATGTGAGAAAGGCTATAGAGGAGAACTACCCGATACTGACGCCTGTTGAGACGGGAGCCAGGGTTGTTTATAAGATATCAGATAAAGAAGCAGGCAGGATCAGGGACGGCGCTGCTGACCAGGCGCTTGAAACAATCCGAAACAGGATAGACCAGTTTGGAGTTGCAGAACCTACAATTCACAGGCAGGGCACAAACGAGATAGTAGTCCAATTGCCGGGGATAAAAGACCCAAAACGGGCCATAGAGATAATAGGAAAGACCGCACAACTTGAATTTAAAATAGTTGATGATTCATCGGCTGTTGCTGCCGAGATACCGGCGTCCATAGAGCCGGGAGAAGAAGAAAATCTTTTGAAAAAGTTCGCGGAAAAAATTCCTGCGGATGACGAGATACTCTTTGAGAAAAAGGTCAACAGGGAAACCGGAGCAGTCAGAAAAATACCTGTACTCCTTAAAAAACAGTCCGCGCTTACAGGCGACCTGCTCAAGGAGGCAAGGGTCAGCATAGATTCATCAAATTTTGGCCAGCCCTATGTTTCGATATCGTTCAATACAGCAGGCGCAAAACTCTTTGAAGAGGTAACCGCCGCCAATGTCAAGAAAAGGCTTGCGATAATACTTGACACATCCGTATATTCAACCCCTGTAATCCAGGAGAGGATTGGAGGCGGAAATGCGCAGATATCCGGAAGCTTCTCCATGGATGAGGCAAAGGACCTCGCGATAGTCCTGAAGGCCGGCGCGCTTCCCGCGCCTATAAAGATGCTGCAAAATATAACTGTGGGGCCGTCGCTTGGAACAGATTCAATCGAAGCGGGAAAGAGGGCAGGCATGATAGGGACCATACTCGTTGTAATCTTCATGGTTATCTATTACAGGCTTTCAGGTGTTATTGCAGATTTTGCGCTTGTCCTGAATATCGTATTGCTCTTGGGTGCAATGGCCTCCCTTAATGCAACCCTTACAATGCCGGGCATTGCAGGCATAATCCTCGCAATCGGCATGGCAGTTGATTCAAATGTCCTTATGTTCGAAAGGATGAGGGATGAGTTGCGCTCCGGCAAGACGCCGAGAGCTGCGGTGGATTCAGGCTATCACAAGGCGTTCTGGACCATATTTGATTCGCATGTGACAACGCTGATAACAGCGGCAGTTCTGTTTCAGTTCGGCACCGGCCCGATAAAAGGGTTCGCTGTAACCCTCAGCCTGGGCGTTGCCATAAATCTTTTTACAGCGCTTATAGGCACAAAAACAATTTTTGACATCATAAACAGCAGGCATGATGTCAAAAAGCTGAGCATATAGATAAAGTATTTTTACAATGTCATTGCGAGCCCGAAGGGCGTGGCAATCTTTTTTTAAACCGAGATTGCTTCGTCATCCGCCTGAGGCGGACTCCTCGCAATGACACAAAAGTCGTTATGTTTGTATTAGTTTATAAATCATAGAGGAGGATAGATGTTAGAACTGATAAAAAATACGAATATAGATTTCATGGGCAAAAAATATATCGCCTTTGTGTTTTCAGGCATTCTTTCAATTATCGGCATAATCGCCATAATCCAGATAGCCAACGGAAAGGCAAATCTCGGGATTGATTTTGCGGGCGGAACTTCAATACAGCTCAAATTCGAAAAACCAGTGGTCCTTCATAATATAAGAAAGGCCCTTGAAGACAGCGGAATCAGGGATTTGGACCTTCAGGACCTGCCCACTGAAAACAAGATTCTCATAAGAGTAAAAAAGGCAGAACATAAGCTCGGACAGACATCAGAGACAATAACGAACATTATAAGCCAGAAACTTCCTGATAACAAATATGTTGTTGATTCAACAACCGAGATAGGCCCGAAGGTTGGAGGCAAGCTCAGGTTAGACGCAGCAAAGGCAGCGGTGTTTGCCGTTATAGGAATACTTGTATATGTTGCATTCAGGTTTAAGTTCAACTTCGGTGTGGGCGCAACAATAGCAACATTCCATGATGTGCTTGCAGTCCTTGGTATATTCTTCCTGATGGGACGCGAGATAAACCTGATACTCGTAACAGCGCTCCTTACAATTGCCGGTTATTCCCTCACAGATACAGTTGTTGTCTTTGACAGGATACGGGAAAACCTCAAGATAAAGCATAAAGAGCCCCTTGACGCTATTATGAATGCAAGCATAAATGAGGTGCTTTCAAGGACGATCATAACTTCGCTCACTGTACTCCTTACATCAATTGCACTCTTCTTTTTTGGAGGCGAAGTCATCCATGACTTTAGCCTTGCAATGATTATGGGAGTTGTTATCGGCACGTATTCCTCAATATTCATAGCAAGCCCCACTGTCTTGTTGTGGGGAGGCAAAAGGCCGTTTGCCAAGAGGTAGATTTGAGTGTCAGTGTCAGTTTTTAGTGCCGGTTACTGACACTGTTCACTGGCACTGTCCACTTATTTATGCATAGAAAATGGCTTGTAAGCAGAACCAATCCTGAATATATAAGATATATATCAAAGGCCGTTTCTATCTCACCTGCACTTTCACAAATACTTATAAACAGGGGCTTAAAAACCCCGCAGGAAATAAATGATTTCCTGAAGCCTGGCATATCCGGCCTTTCAGACCCTTTTGAACTGCCCGGAATAAAAACTGCCGTGGAAAGAATAAAGCATGCGCTTGATATTAATGAACGCATCCTTGTCCACGGTGATTATGACGCCGACGGCCTCACTGCCACGGCAATAATGGTCCATGCGCTCAGAATGCATGGCTTGGACGTCCATTATTTTATCCCTAACAGAATTGCACATGGCTATGGCTTCAATCCTGCCGCTGTAAAGATTGCAAAGGAACTCGGGGCAACACTCATAATCACGGTTGACTGCGGCATAACATCTTTTGAGGCTGCTGCTTATGCAAAAGCTGAGGGTATTGATGTAATAATTACAGACCATCATGAACCGGTAAAAAGCAGGATACAAGATACGGGATACAGGATGCAGGATAAAAAAGAACATGCATCGTGCATCGTGCATCATGCATCATTCGAACTGCCCGATACCGTTGCAGTTATAAATCCTAAACTTGCAACTTGCAACTTGCAACTTGCATCTCTCTCCGGCGCCGGCGTGGCATTCAAGATTGCCCAGGCATTGTGCAGTGCCAGTGAACAGTGGACAGTGCCAGCACACAGACACTATCAACAAACACCGACACTGTGCACTGACACCGTAAACTGTTTGCTCGACCTTGCCGCCATAGGCACAATGGCAGATGTTGTTCCTCTCACAGGGGAAAACAGGATTATTGTCAGGGAAGGACTGAAGCTTATTCACGAAGGCCGGCGGCTCGGGATTAAGGCGCTTAAAAGCATTGCAGGCCTTGATGGGCGGCAAATCAGGGCAGAGCTTTTATCATTCACAATAATACCGAGGATAAATGCAGCGGGACGGCTTGCTGATTCGCAGGATGTAGTGCGGCTTCTGCTTTCAGACAAAGAGGAAGAGGCGCTGGAACTGAGTTCATGGCTTGACAGGCTTAATTCTGAAAGACAGAAGCTTGATGAAGAAGTCTATCAGGAGGCATTATCAAGGCTTGCCGCAAAAGAACACGACTCAGTTATTGTACTCTCAGGAGAGGGATGGCATCTGGGCGTTGTGGGCATTGTTGCATCAAGGCTTGCAGAAAAATTTTATTGCCCGGCATTTATCTTCTCAGAAGAAAATGGAATAGCAAAGGGGTCCGCAAGAAGCATCCCTTCTTTTGACCTCTGTAAAGGACTTTCTGAGTGCAATCGCCTCGGGCGACCCGCCGGGGCGGGTGAACTTCTTCTTTCTTTTGGCGGGCACAAGCAGGCAGCAGGCATAAAACTCAGGGCAGAAAATATTTCCGATTTTGAAAAAGCAATACAGGGCGTCATAAAAAGCAGCCTGAGCAAAGATGACTTTATACCGTGCCTTGATATTGATGCAGATATCACGCTCGCCGAGGCCAATCATAACCTTGTCAAAGAACTTTCAATGCTTGAACCTCTGGGCTACGGAAATGAGAAACCATTCCTTGGCTCTAAAGGACTCGAGGTTATTAATCCAAGAATAGTCGGAAACAACCACCTCAAGATGAGACTTAAGCAGGGCCCGCAAACAATAGATGCAATCGGCTTTAATATGGCCGCACCCGGCGGCTCGCTGATGAGAGGAGATCCCAGCCCGCCGGATATCATAGATGCGGTATTCACTCTGGATATTAATGAATACAACGGCAACAGCTACCTCCAATTAAACCTCAAGGCATTCAGGCCGAGCAAGTAAGAAGCGTGTAGCGATTAGCGTATAGCGTGTATTTCCTTTTTCGCTACACGCTACACCCTACACGCTTCCCCCTACACGCTTCCCTGAAAGTTGTATAATAAACCCATGGCAGACGATGTTATTACTGACGATGTTATTACTATTGATGATTTAATCAGGAAAGTGCTCTCCTATAACCATGACGCTGACATCGAACTTCTGAGAAAAGCATATATATTCTCAAGCGAGGCGCACATCAAGCAGACAAGGATAGAAGGCTCGCCATACATAGAACATCCTCTGGCTGTTGCGGCGATTCTTGCCAATATGAAAATGGACACAACAACCCTTGCCGCAGCCCTCCTCCATGACACAGTTGAAGATTCAAGCGCAACAGTAAAAGATATAAAAAACCTTTTCGGAAACGATGTAGCATTCCTTGTTAATGCCCTCACAAAACTGAGCAAGATGGAGTTCATGACAAAAGAAGAGGCCCAGGCGGAAAATTTCAGGAAGATGCTCCTTGCCATGGCAGAGGATGTGCGCGTAATACTCATAAAATTCGCTGACAGGCTTCACAACATGAAAACACTCGAACACCTTCCCGAGTCTAAGAGAAAAAGGATTGCCGCCGAAACTCTGGACATATACGCGCCGATCGTAAACAGGCTTGGCATCGGCTGGCTTAAGACAGAGTTTGAAGACCTCAGTTTTAAGTTTTTGCTTCCTGAACTTTATAGCGAGATAACAAGAAAAATTGCAAAGAGAAAAGAAGAGCAGGAAGGCTATCTCAAAGAGGTTGCGGACGAGATTAAGAAAAAACTGAAAGAGGAGAATATTGCAGGGAAGGTTTCAAGCAGGGTAAAGCACAGCTACGGCATATATCAGAAAATGCAGAAACAGCAGATAACCTTTGAGCAGGTGCATGATGTGCTCGGAATCAGGATTATCACTGACTCAAAGGCAAGTTGTTACACGATAATGGGCATTATCCATTCGCTCTGGACGCCTGTCCCCGGCAGGTTCAAGGATTACATCGGAGTCGCAAAATCAAATATGTACCAATCCCTGCATACAACAGTAATAGGCCCCAAAGGCGAAAGGGTTGAGTTCCAGATAAGGACAGAAGAGATGAACAGGGTTGCAGAAGACGGCATAGCGTCCCACTGGCGGTATAAAGAAAAAGGCGCGTTCAACGAAAAAGACAGTAGATACATCTCGTGGCTCAGGGAACTGATACAATCCCAGAAAGAGTTCTCCGATGCAAAAGATTTTCTTGAAGAAGTAAAAGGCGCGGTAGTCCCTGACGTCGTATATGTCTTCACTCCAAAGGGAGACATACAAGACCTGCCTGTCGGCTCGACTCCCGTGGACCTTGCATACAGCATCCATACACAGATAGGCCACAGGTGCGTGGGCGCAAAGGTCGGCGGAAAGATTGTGCCCCTGAGATACCAGCTTAAAAACGGCGATACAGTAGAGATAATAACCTCTCAGGCACACGGGCCGAGCAGGGACTGGCTGAAATTTGTTGTAACACAGAGGGCTAAAAGCAGGATTAAACAGTGGATAAAGGCTGAGGAGCGCACGCAGAGCGTAGAACTCGGCATCAGGCTTTTAGAGACCGAACTGAAAAAGCACAATATGAGCAATGCCATGATGAAATCTGACGAGGTGCTTAAAGTCGCAAAGGCCCTGGGAGTTAACTCCCTGGAAGAACTTTTTGTATCTGTTGGATTCGGCAAAATCTCTCCCCAGCAGGTTGTAAATAAACTTCTCCCTGAAAAACCTGTTGAGGAAATAGTTTCCAAACATGCCAGGCCGCCGGAAGAGCAGAAGGGCATAAGCATAAAAGGGATAGATGATATCCTCTATCATACGGCCAAATGCTGTTTCCCGGTGCCGGGAGACAACCTTGTCGGTTTCATTACAAGAGGGAAAGGCGTAACCATCCATAACAAAAAGTGCCATAACCTTGAAAGGCTTGCCATTGATGATGCGCGGTTTGTTGAAGTTGAATGGAAGCAGGAAGGCGAAACAACATACCCTGCAAGGTTATTGGTTGAGGCTGTGGACAAACCCGGCATACTTGCAAACCTCAGCGCCCTTGTCTCGTCCGTGAATGTAAATATCAGGCACCTTGAGGCCAGCTCGACCCCTGACAAAACAGCGCACATCGGCTTCATCCTCGAGGTCAAAGACAAGAAACAGCTTACAGCCCTTATACAGAAAATCGCCTCAGTGGACGGGATATTGAGGGTGAAGAGGTAGAGGGCATATGTTTTTATGTTGAAAAAAAACAGCAACTATGCTACATTTACTATGTGGAATGTATATGTTGAAAACTGAGAAGATAAAAACCCATGTGATGTTTCCATCCGACCTCCTCAGGGCCATAGACAAGACTGTTGGCGGAAGAAAGCGCAGCAGGTTTATCGTCGAGGCAGCGGAAAAGAAGCTCGCAGATATAAGGATTCAAAAAGCATTAGAAGCTTCGGCGGGCTGCTGGAAAGATGAAAACCACCCTGAACTTAAAACCCAGAAAGATATAAGAGCTTATCTTAAAAAAACAAGAGAGAGCACAGATAAAAGGATAAAGCGATTCAGTGGATGATTATCTGCTTGATTCTGATGTCATTATTTGGTTCCTGAGAGGCAGAGAGGAAGTAGTAACTTTGCTGAAGAGCCTTAGACCATTGGGTTGTTCGCCGCTGTCAATAATAGAGATAAAACTCGGCATGAAAAAAACAGAGGAAAATGCTACAAATCTTTTCTTTGATGCAATAAAGGTCTGGGAGATAGACAGAGAAATTGCCGAGAAGGCTGCAAATTATATACTGAGCTACAGTAAAAAAGGAATTACCTTGGATTTTGTTGATGCAACAATAGCCGCAACGTGCAAAACAAGGAATCTGACATTAATGACTTACAATACAGACCACTATCCCATGCAAGATATAGCGAAATATAAAATGCCGCAGTTGACTATGTAATCCATTACACAATCGGGAAGGGGATTACATA
>CAKKPR010000345.1 GCA_919901705.1 Thermodesulfovibrionales bacterium
CTTATAACCTATTTCCGCCGTGGGAAACTGCAAAAGTTCTTCATGGCAGGTGATGTGAAAAACGCACGGGAGCTTGATTTCATCTCTGCTGCCGCAATTATTGAAAGCGGATTAGATGACAAAAAGCTGAAACTGCCGGAGAGATTTTACGAACTTCTGGATATGAATAAGGAGGCATTTATTTTTTCTACCACTGATGGAATGCCGGAAGCGCACGGCAGAGCCGGGCGGGACAGCGCAGGCCGGATACTGGGAATCCTCAAGGCAACAATGAAAAACACAAAACAGTTGACCGATGAGCAGGAACTTTATCTCAAAAGAGTCTTCACCCAGCTTGAGGAAGGCGGCATTCCCAAGCAGACAGCAAAAGAGACGCTCAAGGCATTGGATGAGCTCAAAAAAGAGATAATGAACCCGTTAAAAGTTCTGGCAGTCCTGCAAACGCAGATACCTGAGCGCTTCCTTACAGGGCACTATGCGGAGCGCTATCCTCAGTCATTCGGCAAGAGAGAAGTTATTTTATCTCTGTATTTATCGGGAGAGTAATAATGAATGCAAAGATGAAAAAAGCCCTTGCATCCGGAGAGTCTGAGACTGTGGAGTTCAAAACCAGTTTTGATAAGAATACTATTGAAACTCTTGTAGCATTTGCCAACACCAGAGGAGGCGATGTTTTAATAGGTGTATCTGACAGGGGTGAGCTTAAGGGAATACAAATTTCAAAAGAGACTGTGCAAAACTGGATTAACGAGGTCAAACAATATACCTCTCAGGCAATAATACCTGATGCTGAAACCATAAAGATTAAGGGCAAGGATATAGTAATCTTTTCTGTGCAGGAATCACCGATAAAGCCTGTTGCCTGCAAAGGCCGGTATTACAAGCGCATTAAAAATTCAAACCACCAGCTTACTGCTTCTGAGGTTGCGGACATGCATCTCCGCACCTTCAACACGAGCTGGGACTTTCACATTGACGAATTTCACACAAAGAAAGATATCTCACTGAGAAAGGTAAAGGCATTCATCCAGCGGGCAAACGCGCACAGAGAAGTGCCGATTCAGGATGAGCCTATGACCGTTCTTCAGAAACTCGAGTTCATCCGCGACAACAAGATAACATATGCCTGCTTCCTTCTCTTCATGGCTGAAGAATCGAGCCTCAGCACAATCGAGCTTGGCAGGTTCCAGACGCCGATAATCATCAAGGACGATTCTCGCCTTAAGACAGACCTTTTTGCAGAGGTTGAAGGGGTCATGGAGTTTGTAAGAAAACATATCAACAAAGCGATCATCGTCACTGGAAGGCCTCAGCATGAGGAACGATGGGATTATCCTCTTGATGCCATCAGAGAGATAGTCATTAACTCCATCATCCACCGCGACTATTCAAGCTCTCAGGATTCAGTAGTGAAGGTGTATGATGACAAAATAGAGTTTTTCAATCCCGGCGGGCTTCCTGCAGGACTTACGGTTGAAAGACTGCTTAAGGGAAATTACATTTCCGATGCGCGCAACAAGAAGGTTGCTGATGCCTTTAAGGCTGTAGGGCTGATAGAGAAATATGGTTCCGGCATAAAACGTATACTCAGAGAATTCAGAAATTATGGACTGCCTGATCCGGAATTCAGGGAGATCGGCCGTGGCTTTATGGTGACCGTATTCAAGAAGACCGGAGAAGTCACCCCACAAGTCACCCCACAAGTCGGTACTAAGTCACGGCTAGAGTCAGGGGTAGAGTCAGGGGTAGAGTCAGGGGTAGAGTCAGAAATGGCGATTCAACTGCTTAGCTTTCTGAATAAGAATCTACTAAGCAAGAAAGAATTAGCGCATAAATTGGGTAAAGCTAAACCAAGTCGCTACTTAAATGATTTAATGAGCAGACTGATAACTGATGGATTTGTTGAATACACAATCCCCGACAAGCCCAACAGCCGTCTACAGAAATATCGCCTGACAGTCAAAGGCAAAGAGCACATTAAGAAATTGCCTAAAAAATAACATGGACAAACAACGGGCGCAGGACATTGTTAAAAATACTTTTGAAAATCCTTTTGACAAGGGAATGTTTGTCGGGTTTGTAAAAGAACTCCTAAACTCTATCGAGGATGCCCCTTTTTCCTATAAGGGCAATTTTATACCTGACGCATATGAGCAGTATATAAGTTCTCTTGAACGCATCGGAAAATATACAGACGGTGAGCATAAGATTGATATCCTTATTGTAAAGCTCAAGAAAAAAACATCCATCGAGCGTGCCCGCACCATGCAGAGAAATTTTATAGCATGGTACTTAAACGGCAGTCGCGGCGGAGAAATGAAAGATGCGGCTCTTGTGGCTTTTGTGTCACCTGATGGAGATGACTGGCGCTTTTCCCTTGTTAAGATGGACTACCGCTTTGAAGAAGGAAAAGGCGGCAGGGTCAAGGTAAAAGAAGAATTCACCCCAGCCCGCAGATGGTCTTTCCTCGTCGGCAAGAATGAAAACTGTCATACGGCCCAAAGCAAGCTTTACCCGATTATTGCTGATGATAAGAACAACCCCACGCTTGCGGAACTTAAAGAAGCCTTTAACATCGAGAAGGTAACAAAAGAGTTTTTTGAGAAATATCGCGACCTTTTTTTATGGACAAAGGAAATACTTGATGAAGTTGTTTCCCGCGATAACAAGATAAAAGCCGATTTTGAGAACAAAGGAGTCAATACCGTTGACTTTGCAAAGAAGCTCTTGGGACAGATAGTCTTCCTCTATTTTCTCCAGAAAAAAGGCTGGTTCGGAGTCGCAAAGAATAAGAATTGGGGTGAAGGAGACAAGCAGTTTTTGAGGTCATTATTTAAGAAAGCAAGCAAGGACAATAAGAACTACTTTAATGATTTTCTTGAGCCGCTTTTTTATGAAGCGTTAAGAAATGATAGAAGTCATGAAGATCATTACTTCAGTATGCTTGATTGTAAAATACCATTTCTGAATGGCGGACTCTTTGATCCAATGAATGACTACGATTGGACTGGAACCGACCTCGAATTGCCTGATGAGCTTTTTTCAAACATGCGAAAGACAAAGGAAGGCGATACCGGAAGTGGGATATTAGATATTTTTGATCGGTACAATTTCACAGT
>CAKKPR010000346.1 GCA_919901705.1 Thermodesulfovibrionales bacterium
CTACCACTCAAGAATCTTCACCATCCCTGCCCGCGATATTTCATCCTCTGTAATCTGTTTTGTGGGATAATTAAAAGCCTGCATTACCGGAACAGGATTATCTTTATTGTTCTTCTTTTCATTTTTTGAATGATGCCTGTCACCGCCGATTAATACCGAATAAAACACTGCAACCCCTCCCACTACAAACCCACCTGCAAGATAGACTGTTACATTTACATGCGTGCCTGCAAAAGCATTTTCAGGAGAAAAGAACACAAAACAAAATATAAGCAATACAGCAAGGGCAACTATTTTCATACTACACTTTCCAGCACATCTTTTTCTCTCTCGCCTTTTCTACCTCTTCCTTCTTTGCCTCAAATCCCTTTTTACCCATCATCCCGTAAGTGAAGTTCTTGCCTTCTTCAACACCCGGCTGATTGAATGGATTTATGCCGTATAGAAACCCTGTGAAGGCCGTTGCCATCTCAAAGAAGTGAAATAACTGCCCCATGTGATAGGCATCTATTTTTGGAATGCCTATGGCCATGTTCGGCCTTTTAATCTTTGCCAATGCAAGCTCTGTTGATTCCTGTTCTGCCTTAAGCAACTCTGACATTGTATGCCCTCCGAGATAATTCAGGCCATCCATATCCTGAAAAATCCCAGGGATCTTAATATCAACACCATAATCATCAACCTTTATAAATATGACCACCTTATCCTCAGGGCCTTCCATCCAGAGCTGAAGCTGAGAGTGCTGGTCTGTTGTGCCCAATGATGGATAAGGAGTAAGCCCCATACCGAGTTTTCCAAGGCTTTCCGCCCATAGCTGGCAGAACCATTCCGCCAATGGTTTTAATCCGTCAGCATAAGGCACCATAACATTCATCGTACGTTTTTCTTCTCTCTCCATGATATACAGCAGAACACCGAAAAGATAAGCAGGATTTTTCCAGACCTCTGCATCCGAACATCTCTTGTGAATATCCCTTGCTCCCTGAAGCATTTCATCCGCACTGACGCCTATGACCTCAGCAAGCAGAAGACCTACAGGACTTAAAACAGAATATCTGCCGCCGACGCCAGAAGGGATTGAGAGTGCTTTCAGTCCCTTTTCATTCACAATCTTTCTCAGATTCCCTTTTTCAGGGTCTGTAGTTGCAATAAAACTTTTCGGGGCATCACTGCCGGCCTTGTTCATCCTGTCCCACAGTATCATGAAAGAGGACATGGTCTCTGCAGTACTGCCTGACTTTGTGATGACATTGACTGCTGTTTTTTTCAGGTCTGTTAAGGATAAAATCCTGTCCAATGTTCTTGGGTCAACATTGTCGTAGATAAATACTCTTGGTTTCTTATCAAGATTATGAAAAGGGCTCAGGGCCTCTGTGATGGCCCTTGGCCCCAGCGCAGAACCGCCGATTCCGAGGATTATGAAATTCTCAAAATTATTCCTGATAAAAGATGCTGTTTTTTTAATCTCTGATGTGTCCTGTTCAAGAAGGTCTATGAATGCAAGTTCCGGCCTTTCTTTTGACTTTATCCGTTTGTCTATATTGCAAACTGTTGTCTTTATGCCTTCAATCTGCCTTTCCGCAATACCCTTCTGGCCTATCACCTCTCCCATCATATTCGAGAAATTAAGCTCAAGCATAAGACCTCCTTTTCTACCCCTCTTCCCTTGCTGACCTGACCCCTTCCTTAAGCAGTAGGACCAGGACTGTTGTAAGGCCGATAAAAATGCCTGCTATGTTTATGATTTTAAGCCAGAGGAGAATAATAAGAATAGCAGTCATAATAAAAAATCTTATAAGGCTGAAAAAAACCAACGCCCCGGTTACCTGCTGCCCGGTTCCTACCAATCCCTGAACACCCCATGCAAGCCCCTTGAGATTCGCAATCGCAAGCCCACCGCCAATCAGAATGCTAAGCGGCAATTTCTTCCACTCAAAAAAAGCTGAAAGAACAGCAAGGGGTATTAATATAAATGCGGACTGTTTATATATCCTTTTGATTATCTGCATTGTATTTCCTTGCCATCCTGATCATTTCACGAAAACCTGCGATTATGCCGAGTATCAAAAATATAATCGTAAACCAGGGGGAGGTCTTCATACCAAGATATTTATCAAAAACGCGATCAAGGCCATATCCCATTCCAAGCCCCACGAATGTTGCAAGAACAAGGTTAAGCCCTATTGTGCTCAGATCAAGAAGACTTCTTAATACTTTTTTTTCTGCCAA
>CAKKPR010000347.1 GCA_919901705.1 Thermodesulfovibrionales bacterium
TATTTCTGTCGTTTGTATTTGCCTTAATTCTGAGCAGTGTTTCATTTGCAGCTGCACAGAAAAGCGCCTGTATTGACTGCCATAAAAAAATCACACCCGGCGTAGTACAACAGCATCTCGAAGGCAAGATGTCAAAAAAAGGAGTTGACTGCTCATCATGTCACGGGTCAGAGCATAAAAAAGCTAATGATGCAAAGCTGGCAAAGATGCCGACACCTGAAACCTGCGCAGGCTGCCACAATAAACAGGCAGAGCAGTTTAAGGCAGGAAAACACAATCTTGCATGGATAGCATCAAGCGCTATGCCCATGTGGGCTCATCAGCCAAAGGCAGTTGTCGGTGAAGGTTACAAGGGTTGCTCAAGCTGCCATAAAATTGGAGTAAAGACAGACGCTGAGAAGGCGCAGTATCGCTATGGAAATGCCCAGTGCGACTCATGCCATACAAGACACTCATTTAAGAAATCAGAGGCACAGGATCCGAGGGCCTGTCAGACATGCCACATGGGATTTGACCATCCTCAGTGGGAGATGTATTCAACATCCAAGCATGGCACAATCTGGCAGATAGAGGGTAAAGGCAGCAAAAGGGCTCCAACATGTCAGACATGCCATATGGCTGGCGGAGACCACAATGTAATGACTTCATGGGGCTTCCTTGCATTGAGGCTTCCTGAAGATGACAAGGACTGGCTGAATGACAGGGTAACCATACTTCAGGCGCTTGGCGTGCTTGACGAAAAGGGAAATCCAACTCCACGGCTTGAAGTTGTTAAGGCCGGCAAGGTCGCTCGCCTTACAAAAGAAGAATTCCAGAAGGAAAGAGACAAGATGACCAGAATATGCTCTCAATGCCACAGCGCTTCTTATGCAAAACAGCAGCTTGATGCAGGAGACATGGTCATAAAGGATGTGGACAAGATAATGGCCGAGGCCATCAGGGAAGTGCAGAGTCTTTACAAAGATGGCCTGCTTAAAAAACCTGCAGGCTGGACCTTTGCTCCTGACCTTTTACAGTTCTATGAGGCAAAGAGTTCTGCTGAACAGGACCTTTATGTGATGTTCCTTGAATACAGGATGAGGGCCTTCGAAGGCGCATTCCACATGAACCCGGACTACATGCACTGGTATGGCTGGGCGCCGATGAAAGAGACCCTGCAGAAGATTAAAGATGAAGCTGAAAA
>CAKKPR010000348.1 GCA_919901705.1 Thermodesulfovibrionales bacterium
TTTATGGGAACCGGGAAATCCGAGGTGAGCCGGGAGCTATCGAGGATTCTTGGTTGGAATTCGATTGATATTGATGCTGAGATAGAAAAATCACAGAAGATGGCAATAACAGAAATATTCAGGCAATTCGGAGAACCGGAATTCAGGGATATTGAGACAGAGACGATAAAAAAGTTTTCAGGGAATAAAAATGTTATTATTTCAACCGGAGGCGGGGCTGTTTTAAGGCAGGAGAATATGGATGTCTTGAGAGAAAAGGGAGTTATTGTATGCCTTACAGCAAGGCCTGAGACCATACTTCAGAGGACGAGCAAGAACAATGACAGGCCGTTATTACAGGTTGATGAACCGTTAAAAAAAATTAAGGAACTCCTTGAATTCAGAAAGCCTTATTATGAAAAGGCAGACATAATGATAGACACAGAATGCAAGACTCCTATACAGGTTGCGGAGGAGATAATTGAGAAGGCGAAGGAATGGAAAAAGTAAGGGTTAAACTTGGCGAAAGAAGTTATGACATCTGCATTGGGAGCAATATACTCGGTGAGATTGGGGCAAGGCTCAAATCATTTAAGACAAGTCCGAAAATTGCAATAATAAGTAATCCTGCTGTATTTAACCTCTATGGCAAAAAAGTTCTGACTTCAATGAAAAAAGCTGGCTTTGATGTTAAGACAGTTATAATTCCGGACGGAGAAAAATATAAAGACATAAACACAGTACAAAAAATTTATGGAGAACTCCTTAAGCACAGGCTCGACAGGAAATCCGCCCTCATAGCGCTTGGAGGCGGGGTGATTGGAGATATAACCGGGTTTGTTGCGTCAACGTATATGAGAGGAATTGATTATATCCAGATTCCAACAACGTTGCTTGCACAGGTTGATAGTTCTGTAGGAGGCAAAACAGGAGTTAATCACAAGCTCGGGAAAAATATGGTAGGCACGTTCTACCAGCCAAAACTTGTATGGATTGATATTGATACACTGAAAACTCTGCCTAAAAGAGAACTCGTCGCAGGGCTAGCTGAGGTGATTAAATACGGGGTTATAAGGGATAAGAAGCTATTTGATTTTTTGGAAGACAATATGAGGAAAATCTCTTATCTCGACAAAAATGCATTGCACCATATCATCAAACATTCATGCGAGATTAAGGCAGAGGTTGTTTCAAAGGATGAGAGAGAGGCAGGCTTGAGGGCGATATTGAATTATGGGCATACAATAGGCCATGCAATAGAAACAGTAACGGGATATAAGAAATTCCTCCATGGCGAGGGAGTGGCTATCGGGATGCACCTTGAGGCAAAGATAGCTGAGATTATGGGCTTTCTCAAGATACATGATGTGCTGAGGATAAAAGCCCTGATTAATTCCTATGGTCTTCCATCAGAAATGCCAAAAAATCTGAATATAAATTACCTCATGTCTTCAATGAAACTTGATAAAAAGGCAGTTGCAGGGGAGTTGAAATTTATTCTGCCTGAGAGAATCGGGAGGGTGAGGATTAAGAAAGGAATTTCGATAGATAATATCAAGCCGGCATTGGAACAGAAGTCAAAAGTAAAGACCTGAATTCAAACTCCCTTATCCTCTCACCCCTTCACCAAAAACTTCCGCACATCCCCGACTCGCATTGTGATGCGCTGGGTATCGAGGTATTCGAGGAAGGGGAGGGCGTATTTGCGGGAAGTTCCAAGCACATCCCTGAATTCCGCGACTGTCATCTCTTTTTTCTTATTGTAAAAATCTTTGAGCATGGCAAGCATTTTATCGTAAACAATTTTTGTAATATAAATTGTCTCGTTAATCCTCACAAGCTTTCCTTCTTTTGTCATGAGCTTAAGGATATCGTCAAGCTGTTTCGGCTGCATTTTGAGAGCTGTCAACAATTCATCTTTCAACGGAGGCTGGAAACCTGCCTGTTCAAGCATGGTTATAACCTTTGTCTCTATGCCCTTATCTACTTCTGAGAGCGTTGCTTTGAAACTTGCAGAACGCAAAAGGTCTTTATCTATGACAACATCTTTCATTGAGCTAATCAGAGAATTAAATATCTTCTGCTCTGCTTTTAGCTGTACCCTGACTTCTTCTTTTGGCATCCCTGTTTTCAGGGGGTTTTGTTTATGGAATGGGATAAGAATTTTATTAATGCCTTCTTTTATTGAATTAACCGCACTGCCATGAATAAGAATATCCTCGAACTGGACTACAGTAGTTTTTTCTTTTAAAGAGCGAATTGCATCCTTGATTGCAGGGATATCTGCATTTATCCAGCCTTCAATCAGAGAAACAGGCATCCCATAAATACCTGCCTTTTTAATCTTCATGGCTATTTTTTCATCAAGCGCTCCTTTTTCAAAAACCTCCAAATCTCCCAGGCCTTCGGTCTTTTTCCTTCTTGAAGGATAGGCATCAAGTATTTCACCGCCTCCGATTGTCTCAACAGGCGAGAACCTTCTTATGATGTATCTGTCCCCAGACATTGAAATTACAGGCCCCTGCAGCCTGAGCTGACAAAAACAGCCTTCGCCAGGTTTTAACTCATCCCTGTTATACAATATGATTCTTGCAATTACCTCTGCTGTGCCTGAATGGAAATGCACAAGGCTTTTATTTTTTAAAACAGGAGCATCTTTGAGCAACTCTATCTTTGCGTCAATTGTCTTTGTCTGAGAGAATCTTCCGGGCATAACCACAACATCTCCGCGCTTCAAACTTTCTTTTTCAACGCCTGTAAGATTAATTGCTACCCTCTGGCCTGCATATGCGGTCTTTATTGCCTTGCCGTGGCTGTGCAGCCCGCGGACCTTGCTGCTTATATTAGACGGCAGTATATCAACCGTGTCATCAACAGATACGCTTCCTGAAATAGCCGTACCTGTAACAACAGTCCCAAATCCTTTTAATGTAAATACCCTGTCTATTGGAAGCCTGAAAAGGCCTTTGGTGAGCTTTGGCTGAATCTTTAAAGCGACTTCTTTTATTTTTTCTTTTAAGAGATCAATATTTTCCCCTGTCTTTGATGAAACAGGAATTATCTCTGCATTTTCAAGAAAAGTGTTTTTTACAAAGCCTCTTACTTCGTCTGAAACGAGTTTCACCCAGTCTTCCTCAACAAGGTCTGACTTTGTTATTACTATCAGGCCGGATTTAATCTTCAATAGATTACAGATTGCAAGATGCTCCCTGCTCTGGGGCATTATGCCTTCATCAGCGGCAATCACAAATAGAACAATGTCTATGCCTCCTGCGCCTGCAAGCATGTTCCTTACAAGCCTTTCGTGCCCCGGCACGTCAACTATCCCGACTGTAAGGCCGTCAGGGTATACAAGGTCGGCAAACCCCAGGTCAATCGTGATTCCGCGCTCTTTTTCTTCTTTCAGCCTGTCAGGGTCTATGCCTGTCAGGGCTTTAACAAGAGCGCTTTTCCCGTGGTCAATATGGCCGGCTGTTCCGAGGATTACGTAATGCATACTCTGAAAATTATATACGAAATCTTTAGTGTTTTGTAACTTATTGCAAAAGGCAGTCATGGTGTTCGAGAGACAGGGGATGGTGTTCTCATGATCAATTTATAAATCATACATCCTACGGTCTCTGCCGCAGTTCCCTATTTTTGTCATTCCGGCTTGTCCGGAATCTTTCCGATTGCTCTTCAGAAGGATTCTCGCCCCGGCGAGTCGCCGAGGATGACCCGACGCGCTTCTCTTGCGGGAATGACAACAAAAGAAGAGATTCATTATTCAGAGCAGACTATTTGACAAATAAAAAGCCAGCACATAAAATAAACCATAAAATCACGCCAAAAAGGATAAAGATATGACCCTTAAAGAACTTTACAGTAAGGCAATTTCAACAGGCATTGAAAATGACCCGCGGGGCAAAGAAGCTGTCTTAAAGGAACTCGAATCAAGAAAAAAGGACTTTGAGAAACTCAAAGAGGATGAAAAAGAATTTTTTGATAATGAGACATTAAATAACCCTTATTCAGATTCAAGG
>CAKKPR010000349.1 GCA_919901705.1 Thermodesulfovibrionales bacterium
GCAAAGGAGAGGACGGAGACATTGAAAGACTTAAGGAGATCGGTGAAATGATCAAAAAAACCGCTCTTTGCGGTCTCGGTAACAGTGCGCCGAATCCTGTTCTCACTACTATAAAATATTTCAGGGATGAGTACGAGGAGCATATCCATGATAAATACTGCAGGGCAAAAGCATGCAGCGGTCTGGGCGTTTTCAGCATAGACCATGAGCAGTGTTTCCTCTGCGGATTATGCAAACAGGCTTGCGCGTTTGACGCTGTAAAAGAGACGTCAAGGTCATTCTTTATTGATCAGGACTATTGCACAAAATGCAAGGCATGTTATCTTGCATGTCCTATTGGAGCAGTGAAGGTGGAGAAACAGGAAAGAAAGGGTGTCAGTGTAAGTGAATAGTGTCAGTGAGACATTGAACACTAATACAAACGAAATGTTTTTACATTGTCATTGCGAGCGACCAACGGGAGCGTGGCAATCTCAGATTATAAGTGCGAGATTGCTTCGTCGTTTCACTCCTCGCAATGACACTCTACTTAATGCGTTTGTATTAATCAATGACACTAATTTGGAGGAATAAATGGCGGAACAAAAAGAGAAAAAAGTAGAGGACATAAAAAAGGAAGCAGAGCTAAAAAAATGCCCTGTGAATAAGGCCCTCTATTACATAGAAGAATTTTTAGCCGGTCCCATGTGCGGCAAATGTTTTCCATGTGAGATGGGCTGTTACGAGACAGAGGTAAGGCTTAAAAATATTATTGAAGGGCGCGGTTCTGAAGCCGACCTTTTTGCTATAAAAAAGATTGCATCAGAAATGCTTGAAGCTTCAAGATGTAAAAAAGGCAAAGACACGGCAAAATTCATTCTTGAATGGATGGAAACCGGTGCTTATAAAGAGCATGTAGGGGGAAGATGTCCGGACAGGGAATGCCTTGCATTTATCGAATACAGGGTTATTCCTGATAAATGCAATATGTGCGGACTCTGTCAGGATGCATGCAAGTATAGTGCAATACAGGGTGAAAAGAAAAAGACCTATCGCAGCGGCTATCTGCCATTTGAGATAAGGCAGAAAAGATGTACTAAGTGCGGCGAATG
>CAKKPR010000350.1 GCA_919901705.1 Thermodesulfovibrionales bacterium
GAAAATGATATTGCAAGGCCTTCTACCTGTTAGTATGCACAGTTCTTCTACGGCTACGCTCAACAGTCACGCCTGGCCTAAAGGGCGCTCTTGCACGAGGCGGACGGACAAACTCACGATCCCGCGCAGGCGCGGACTTCTTATAATCGAAACCTTCCATAAACCGGCGTTCTATTTTTTCACCCAGGACGCGTTCAATGCTGCGCACTGTTTCCCCGTCCTCATGTGTAATGAAGGTGAAGGCATCTCCTGTTTTTGCAGCACGGCCCGTTCTGCCGATCCGGTGCGTATAGGCATCTACAGTGGCAGGGATATCGTAGTTGATAACATGAGATATGTTAGAGACATCTATGCCCCGGGCAGCAATGTCAGTGGCAACGAGTACCTGGTATTTGCCGTCACGGAAACCGTCGAGTGCAGCCTGCCGCCTATTCTGAGACAGATTCCCCTGTAATGACGAAGCCTTGTATCCGGCCTTCTGCAGTTGCTCTCCAACGCGCTTGGCCCGGTGCTTGGTGCGGGTGAAGACCAGTACTGATTCTGTATCTGTATGGCGCAGCAGTTCCATAAGAAGCGAGGTCTTCAGGTGCTGTTCTATTGGATATAAGGCATGAGATACAGTGTCTGCCGGAGCAGTATGCCCTACCTGAACCGTGACCGGATCGTTTAGCACATCCCTGGCAAGACGGCGTATCTCTTCCGGCATTGTGGCTGAAAAAAGCAGGGTCTGACGTTTCTTGGGGAGATGCTTTAGTATCCTCCGTATGTCCGGCAGAAAACCCATATCAAACATATGGTCTGCCTCGTCAAGAACCAGCACCTCTATCTGTGACAGGTCTACCGTGTCCTGACCAATATGGTCGAGCAACCTGCCAGGGCATGCCACTATGATCTCTACACCTCTGCGCAGTTTTTCAAATTGCGGATTTATGTTTACGCCGCCATAAATGGTAACGCTGCGGAGGCCGGTCTTACGGCCCAGCCCGGTAATATGTTCGTGTATCTGTTCCGCCAGTTCCCGTGTTGGGGCGATAACAAGGGCACGCACCTTCCGGCGTCCGCCCTGCATCAACCGATGCAGGATCGGCAGCGCAAAAACAGCGGTCTTGCCGGTACCTGTCTGCGCCAGGCCCATAACGTCACGGCCCTGCATAACTGATGGGATCGCCTGCACCTGTATCGGTGTCGGCTCATTATAACCAGCGGCCTTTACCCCGGCCGCAACAAGAGGGTGAAACTGAAAATCTTTGAATTCCATGAGACTCCTTTTTTTCTGTTCGGGGAAAAAACGTGGTGCAGTGGGGGTACTACAAAGACGCAGTTTTCGTCCGGGTACAGTTAATATTGTTATATTTAACAGTAACAGCTATCAGGAAGGCCTGTCAAGGCGGTAT
>CAKKPR010000351.1 GCA_919901705.1 Thermodesulfovibrionales bacterium
ACCTAAGTTATACCATTTCTCCATTGTAGGAGGGGGAATAAAAAAGACTTTCTAACCACTTTCCCCACTCAATTTGAGGAAGAGCCTATTGATTTATAAGCGCCATGGGGGAACAGATATATATGCTTTACATTAAACTCTGCAGGCAGATACAGCAAAGCTGCATCTGCCTGTGATGTATATGCAAACTGTCCATTCTGACGAATCCATACCTAAATCCAAGGAGCCCTCTTTACTTGCCTTTTTTGTTCATGTCCTCTAATTTTCTCTTTGCAAGCTCGGCTTCTTTAGATTTAGGATATTTTTCCCTCAGCTGTTCGAGTATCCCTTTGGCTGCCTTTTTATCGCCCATTTCGATAAATGCATATCCCTGCTTCAAAAGCGCTCCTATGGCTTTTTCGCTGTTCGGATAGTTCTTGAGCAGGGCATCGTATTCGACAATTGCACCTGCATAGTCTTCTTCAGCATAATAGCTCTCACCTATCCAGAACTGGGCGTTGCCGGCAAGACTATCCTTGGGAAATTCTTTAAGGAATGCCTCGAACTTTTCTCTGGCCTCTTTAAATTTTTTTTCCTTGAAGGTTGAGTAGGCTGCCTCATATATTTTTGCAGGGTCTTTTATTTCAGGCTTTGCCTCAGGTGTTTTTGCCTCCTCCGGCTCGGTCTTCTTTTCTTTCTTTATGTCCTGTTTGCCTTTTGTCTTGCTGTCTGTTTCTGCCCTTTTCCCCCCCTGTGACTCCTTCACTTGCGTTTCAAGTGCGGTTATCTGCAGGCGAAGCAGCTCTACTTCTGAAGACTTATCTTTCAGAGACTTGTCAATAAAATATTTGTTCTCATCAAATCTGCCGGTTATGGTCTGGAGGTCTTTTGAAATTCCCGAGACCTCTGAGCGAAGCGAGGCCTCGCTCTCCCTTATAGCATTGAAGGCTTCTTCTTTAACCGCACCTGCCTTCAATTCAGCTAAGTCTGCCTTTAGCTCAGAAGACTCTTTCCTTGCGTCATAAGAATCTTTCTTGAGCTGATTCATATCAGCCTTGAGCATCTCGAAATCAGCTGTTGTTGCGCATCCGGAAACCAGCAATAATAGAACTAAAAAAATCTTTTCCATTATTTTCTGGATCCTTGAGATGCGTTTTTAATTATAAATTGGACCCTTCTGTTTTTCTGCCAGCACTCTTCAGTCTGCTCTTTGCAGAGCGGCCGCTCTTCGCCAAGACTTATCATGTCAAGCCTGTCTTTTCCCACGCCTGATGATACAAGGTAATCCCTTGTTGACTTTGCCCTTCTTTCTCCAAGCGCAAGGTTATACTCGTTTGTGCCCCTTTCATCGCAATGCCCCTCTAAAAGCATTTTTGCTGACTTATTTTTTACGAACCAGTCTGACACAACCTTGAGGGTTGGCTTTGCATCATCCCTTATGTCGTACTTGTCAAAATCAAAATGGATGTTTTCAAGGGCTGCAACTGGTTTTGCCTCAACAACCTCTGTTACCGGGACTGTCTCTACCCTTTTAGGCTCAGCCTTTGCAGCAACCGGCTCTGCCTGCTTTCCTGGTTCAGGTGCAGCAGCCTTTTGAGCTGTTTCCTGCGTTGCCGGCTGTTCAGGCTTTACTGCCTGTTTTTCAGCACATCCCGCAAAGATAAATCCCAAAGCTAATACTAATACAAAAAACCTCTTCATAAAAACCTCCTTTTTGTTAGTGTCAGTGTTCGGTGTCAGTGTCAGTTTTTTTACTGTCACTGTTCACTGCCACTGATAACTTATTTAATTCGGCGCCCACCGGGGGCCAAAGGCCCTTAACCATGCAGGTGTTATCCTTTTTTGAGATTCTCCGTTTGCTCTCATTATGTAAATGCCGTTTACCCCTTCCCTGTCAGACGAGAATATTATAAACCTTCCGTCAGGAGAAAATGAAGGGTCTTCATTATTCCCCCTGTCTGTAAGCTGTTTGAGCCCTGCCCCGTCAGGATTTATACTGAAGATATGATGTTTGCCGGAACTCCTGCCGACAAAGACAATGTTTTCCCCTGCAGGGGACCAGCCTGGAGAGGTATTGTACGAGCCTTCAAATGTCAGCCTTCTTACGTCATACCCGTTTTTACTCATTATATATATCTGAGGGGTTCCCCCCCTGTCAGACACGAACGCAACCAGCTTTCCGTCAGGCGAGACCGCAGGGGAAATCTCTATCCATCTTGTTGAGGTTATCCTTGTTAGTCTCGATTCAGAAATTCTCAGGCTGTATAAGCCATAAGTTTCATCCTTTGATGATGAAAGCATAATCTCATCTCCGTCAGGGAAAAAGTTGCCGGTCATGTTCAGTCCCTTTGCTTCAAATATATTCCTTTCTGTCATTTTTGTAAAGTCTAATAAATATATTCCCCATTTTCCACCTCTCTCGGAAGAATAAAGAAGTCTGGCGCCGTCTTTTGACCAGTGGGGACTGAGGACAAAGTCTCCCTTGATCCCCAGTCTTTTAATCCCTGTACCGTCCCAGTCCATTATATAAAGCCCTTTTTTGTCTTCATCCTCTGCAACAAAGGCAACCTTTGTCCTGAATATCCCGTTTTCTCCTGTTATATGTTTGTATATATCATTCGAAATAGAATGAGCAAGCTGCCTTACCGAACCTTTTTCTCCCTTGTACTCTTTTTTGAATAGCTCTCTGCTCTCGAATACATCATAGAATGATGCAGTCACTATAAGATTTTGTTCTCCGTTGACATTTCCTTTTACAACAGCCTCTGCGCCAACAACGGTCCAGTTTTTGGAATTAAACGCCTGTAAAGAACTCTCTATGTACATAGCCCTGTCAAGGCACAGAAAGAAACCCGTGAAATCAAGGTCCTCTTTTATTATATCCGCAATATTTTTCCCTTCCTTCCCGTTGAATTCCTGAATGGCAATAGGAAGTTTTTTTACTTCAGGAGAGGTTATGTCAACGTATACCTTGGCCTCAGCAGCAGTGAATAGTGAACAGTGAATAGTGAATAGCAGAAAAACTCCAGCGTGTAGTGTGTAGCGTGTAGCGTGTAGAAAAAATATTTTCAAACGTTGAACTTTAAACTCTTTGAACTTTTTAAACTTTTCTTTCACGGCGTAAACCTCAACCCTATTTCCACCTCATACGGAGGCCTGGAAACAGGGCTTGCCTTACTGATAGCCTTTAAAACAGAGCGGTCAAAAATAATATTGCCGGAACTCTTCTCGACCTTGTTTATCCTGATAGTTCCATCCTGCATAACTGTTACAGAAATTATTGTCTCGAGATTCTTGCCTTTTATCTCCGGCATTACTGTGTAGTGCTGCCATATCTCCCGGCCTATTTTCTTTTCATAGCTGACAAGCATGCCGCCTTCTTCTCCATTCTCTTCGGCCCCGGATATCCCGGTTATGTCTCCTTCTGAATCACCGGAGCTTTTTATGGAAATGATATTCCTCAGTTTTAAAATATTCTTTGCCTTTCTCGTTGCTTCCATTGCTGCAATCCTGTTTTCGGCATATTGTTTCGTATCATCCGCGGGTCTGAGTTTTTTTGAAGTTTTCGAAGGCAGGCTCATCAAAGGAGCAGACTCCTCCTCGCTCACTGTTGCAGCCCCTTTTCCCGGGGCGCCGGTATCAGCAACCTCTGTGCTAACAAGACTGACGATATATGGAGAAGACATAATAAAATGCCTTGACTGTTTCATCAGCATGAGCGCCATGAAGAAAAAACTTATATGTATCACAAGCGAGAGAATTGCGGTTATCTGAAGGCTGGGTTCCTTCATTTCTCATCTATGTTTATCTTCGGCTCGGTTATCATCCCGAGCTTCTCTATCCCTGCCTCCTTTATTTCAGCCATGACCTCAACAACAAGGCCATACGGGACATCCTTATCAGCCCTGAGAAAGATATTCGGGTTCGCTTTGCTTATTGCATTAAGTTTTTGCCTTACATCAGAAAGAGACATCGGGGTATCATTCATATAAATAATTCCGTCTCTCTTTATTACAATGTTTATCCTTTCTTCAGGAGGCAGCTCCTTGCCTTTTGCCTTTGGCAGGTTTACATCAATTCCCTGCTGAAGGAGCGGCGCTGTAACCATAAATATTATAAGCAGGACCAGCATTACGTCTACGAACGGCGTTACATTTATCTCTGACATAACACCCCTGTTTCTTTCAGTCCTCATTTAGCTCCCAGTGAGAAGAAGTCAAGCAGTTCCTCTGCAAAATCCTCCATCTCTATAATCGCCTGCCTTGCCCTGCTTAGATAATAGTTATATGCAATTACAGCCGGGATTGCTGCTGCAAGCCCTGCTGCTGTTGTTATTAATGCCTCTGCAATGCCGGGCGCAACAACTGCAAGGGATGCCGACCCGGCAGCGCCTATTCCCCTGAAGGCATTCATTATCCCCCATACAGTTCCAAACAGCCCTATGAATGGCGTAGTAGAACCCGTAGTGGCAAGAAAGCTGAGGTATTTCTCAAGTTTGGCTGACTCCAGGGCCTCATATCTCCTGAGCAATCTTTTGATTTCAGCCCTGTCACGAACTTCTTCTGTAAATGTATATTTGAATATATTCGCAAAAGGGCTTAGATTGAGAGTTTTTGCAACGCTCAGGAGGCCTTTTATATCACGCCCCGCATTGTATGTCCTGAGGAACATATCTGTTTCTTTGCTTGCCTTTGACAGGTAACGATACTTATAAAAGATTATTGCCCATGAGACAATGGAAAAAAATATGAGAATGAGCAATACAGCCTTAACAACATAGCCCGCCTGCAGTATTAATTGTATAGCAGAGTTTTGCATAAATCCCTCTCTCTCAACCTTAATCTTAACCTAAACCTTTTCTTTTATAACTTTTAAACTTTAAAAGAATTCGAGCTAAAAGTCAAATCAAAGGGATATTTGACAGCGCTGGTTTTAATGCGGTTTTCTTGACTGCACAAGTTTTTTTGCTCCCGTACGGAGCGCCTCCGCAACATTCTTATTCTTTTCGATTGTAGCAAGGTCTTTCAGTTTCAGACTGCTCAAGAGTGGAATTGCAATTCCCGCGGGCGTCTTGGGATTAGTTATAACCGCAAGTAATACCCCATAGTTTTTCATCCAATCCCTGTTCTTTGTTATTGCTCTTAATGCGTCGTCAGGAATAGAGCGTGAGTGGGCAAATATTTCAACTTCTGATTCTGTGATCTTCGGATTATCAAGGACAGCAAGCATGATCTGCTTATTTGTATCCTTTAACAGTATAGACCTTACTTCGCGTCCGCCTCTCATTGCCAGCAGTCTGCGTTCAGATACAGTCAGGTTCTGCACTTTCTGCATTACGGTCTGTGTATGCACCTCCGGCGTCTCTTCAGTTTTCCTGACAGCTCCGCCTGCTTTTACAGGAACCTGAAGGAGTTTTCCAGCTTCTTCTCTTACATTTTCAGGGGTATCAGGATTTTCAATTAATATCTTAATGATCTCCGGTCTCTGTGTATTGGCCCTGAATATCTCTTCGTATGTGCCCGGCTCTACTGCCTCTGCAAGCAAGGCTTCTATCATTTCTTTGGATGCAATTGAGAGGTCAACGCCTAACGCTTTTTGTTCTTGTTCTTCCATGTTATTTATCCTTTTTTCATATATAAAAAATACTCTATATTGCCTTTCTGCCCGGTGACAGGTGATTGGAACATGCCTGCTGTCTGAAGTCCTGTATCTTCAAGGCTAATCTTAACAGATTCTACTGCTTGAAGTCTTTTTTCTTCTTCCCTTACAATGCCGCCTTTCCCGACTTCTCCTTTTCCGACTTCAAACTGGGGTTTTACGAGCGCAAGTATCTCACCGCCATCTTTTAAAAACTCTGCCACTCCTGGAATAACTTGTGTGAGAGATATAAAAGAGACATCCGCTGTTACAATATCAATCACATCCGGAATCTTTTCTTTCCCGAGGTATCTTACATTGGTCCTTTCAAGAAGAACAACTCTTGGGTCATTCCTTAACGACCATGCAATCTGCCCGTAACCTACGTCAATGCAATAGACCTTTTTTGCTCCCAGCTGGAGCATACAGTCTGTAAAGCCTCCTGTTGATGAGCCGACGTCCATTGCTGTTTTGTCTTTCAGGACGATATTGAAAAAATCTATGGCTGCTTTAAGTTTCAGCCCGCCCCTGCTTACATAAGGCATGTCTTCTTTTTTAAGGCTTATTGAAGAATTACTGTTTATCAATGCACCTGCCTTTGTAACAGCAACGCCGTCAACCAGGACAGCGCCTTCCATTATCAATGCCTTTGCCCGCTCCCTGCTTTTTACAAGCCCTCTGTCAACAAGGATTTTATCAAGACGTTCCTTCATAAACACATTCATTATAACAGACATGCCCCAGTGCGAAAAGATGATCCTTTTCTCTATGCGTATCACTTGCTCGCAATGAAGAATGAGAGAAAAAAATTGATAGCAAGCCTAACAAGAGGAACGCGGCAAAAAACCGCCGCACTCTTTAGCTTTTCGTTCCCTAATCAAGATTTTAAAATTATTCAATGAACTGATGTAAGAGTCGAGAGAAATGCCTTGCAGTTTTGGTAAATCCCTTCTTCATCAATCCCGTATT
>CAKKPR010000352.1 GCA_919901705.1 Thermodesulfovibrionales bacterium
GTCGAGAGAAATGCCTTGCAGTTTTGGTAAATCCCTTCTTCATCAATCCCGTATTTCTTTCTCAGTATCGCCTGAGAACCCTGCTCTACAAATTCATCCGGGATCCCGAGAGTTTTTATCTTTACGTCGTGAATGTCAACACTGTTAAGGTATTCAAGGACTGCGCTTCCAAAACCTCCGGCAAGTAAATTCTCCTCTATCGTCACTACCCTCTTTATTCTTGATGCCATTGAAAAAATAAGCCCCTTATCCATCGGCTTAACAAACCTTGCGTTTATGACCGCAGCCTTTATGCCGTCCTTTTCCAGCAGGGCTGCTGCATTGAGCGCCGGATAAACAGTATTGCCTATGGCTATCAGCGCTATGTCCTCTCCCTCTTTTAAAATCTCTGCCTTCCCGAGTTCTATGTTTGAATCTTGAATCTTGAATCCTGCATTATGTACTCTTCCCCTCGGATATCTTATTGCCGACGGCCCATTGTATTTGAGACTGAATTCCAGCATGTCCTTAAGTTCATGTTCATCCTTTGGAGCCATAACAACAAGGTTCGGGATATGCCTGAGATAGGAGATATCAAAGACTCCCTGATGAGTCGGACCGTCTTCTCCCACAATACCGGCCCTGTCTATTGCAAAGACAACGGGGAGATTCTGGAGACAGACGTCATGGATAATCTCATCATACCCGCGCTGGAGAAAAGTAGAGTATACCGCAACCACAGGTCTCAGCCCCTGAGATGCAAGGCCGGCTGCAAACGTCACAGCATGAGGCTCTGCGATGCCTACATCATAAAACCTATCCGGATATTTCTCTGCAAAACACTCAAGCCCTGTTCCTTCCCTCATCGCTGCCGAGATAGCAATAATCCTTTCATCATGCCCTGCAAGCAGTGTAAGCACCTGCCCGAATATCTCACTGTATGAAGGGATTTTCTTATTGCTTATGGGGTCTCCTGTTTCCACCTCAAACGGCCCGACACCGTGAAATATGCAAGGATCTTTTTCAGAGAACTCATAGCCCTTCCCTTTTTTTGTGATAACATGCACTAACGTAGGGGCGTCTGCATTTTTTACCTTTTTAAATGTCTCAATAAGGAGTTCGATATTGTGTCCGTCTATGGGGCCGATATAATTAAACCCGAGTTCTTCAAATAATATCCCGGGCAGGAAAAGTCCCTTTAGTGTTTCTTCTGCCTTCTTTGCCACCTTAGAGAAAGGCCCGCCAAGCTTAGGGATGCTTTCGATGAATGACTTTGTTTCCTTCTTGAATTTCTGATATAAATCTCCAGTGAGAATTCTGTTCAGGTATGCGGACAATGCTCCAACATTTGGAGAGATCGACATTTCATTGTCATTCAGGACTACAATCAAATCTTTTTTAAGATGCCCTGCATGATTCAGTCCTTCAAAAGCAATCCCTGCTGTTAAGGCGCCGTCGCCTATCACAGCTATTACTTTAAATTTCTCTTTCTTTTTATCTCGCGCCGTTATAATCCCAAGTGCAGCAGATATTGATGTTGAGCTGTGCCCTGTTCCGAAAGAATCATGGATGCTCTCATCTATCTTCGGGAATCCCGAAATCCCTTTATGTTTTCTGATTGTCGGGAATTTTTCAAATCTTCCTGTAAGGAGCTTATGCGTGTATGACTGGTGCCCTACATCCCATACAATCTTGTCAGATGGTGAATCAAAAATATAGTGAAGCGCCAGTGTCAGCTCTACAACTCCGAGGTTTGAGGCAAGATGCCCTCCGTTAATGGATACGCGCTCTATTATTATCTCTCTCAGTTCTTCAGCAAGGTCCTTTAACTCTGCAGAAGACAGGGTCTTGATGTCGGCAGGTGATTTTATGTTTTCTATAGGCATTGATTAACCGTTACCCTTTGTTTGCAATTCTGCGCAGGACATAATATTTTTTCTCCTCGGCGAATCCGCTGAGGCGGACGCTCATTCTCAGCCTTTCGGCCTCCGAGGTATTTTGCCTCTTGAATTCCCCCTTAACAAAGGGGGATGAAGGGGGTTGTGGACTATCGGCAAAATAAAACCGCTCAAATACCATGCCCTGCATATTGCTTATGATATTAATTCTTTCTTTCAAGAAAATACCTCGCAATTTCCCTCAATGGTTCTGCCTTGCCTGAAAAATCCTTAATTGCAAAGATTGCTTCTGATATAAGTTCCCCTGCTTTTTCCCTGGATTCCTCTATGCCGTAAAGAGCAGGATATGTCATCTTCTTTTTCCTCTCATCAGAACCGGCAGTTTTGCCGAGTTCAGCAGTGTCCCCTTCAATATCAAGTATATCATCTATGACCTGAAAGGCAAGGCCGATATTTTCGCCGTATCTTGTAATGGCACTCAGTGAGGGCTTAGTGCAGTTAGCAAGAATGGCCCCGGCTCTCAGGGAGCCGGATATAAGAGCGCCGGTCTTATGTTTGTGTATAAAGGAAAGGGTTTCTTTATCAGGCTCGGAGTTTTCCGCGATAAGGTCCTGCGCTTGTCCTCCGACCATGCCATGAATGCCTGATACAAAAGCTATCTCCTTTATCGCCCTGATAAGCGCGGTATTTTTAATGTTCCTGTTTGAAAGAGAATTTGACATCATATAAAACGCCTCTGTCAATAACCCGTCTCCTGCAAGTATTGCCATGCCTTCTCCGAATACCTTGTGGTTTGTCGGTTTCCCTCTTCTGAGGTCATCGTTATCCATAGCAGGAAGGTCGTCATGTATGAGCGAATATGTATGGATAAGTTCAATAGAGGAAGCAAAAGGAAGTATATCTTCAGAGTCTCCATCGCATGCCTCATAAGCTGCAAGGCAGAGTATCGGCCTGATCCTTTTTCCGCCTGCAAAAAGTGAGTAGGTGATGGATTCTCCGAGTATTGAAGGAGTAGACGGTGAAGAGAAGTATTCTTTAAGGAACGAGTCTATGAGTTCCTTTTTTTCTTTGAGATACGCTTTAATATCCATTATTTTTTTAAGGGGTTTGCATTTATAAGTTTGACCTAAGCCTTAATGCAGA
>CAKKPR010000353.1 GCA_919901705.1 Thermodesulfovibrionales bacterium
TGAGATTAGCGCCTGCTGCGGAGATTGCGCCCAGCCCTGTTATCAGCACTTTATTATCTGTCATATAAGAAACGGGATGTCCTCTGCCCAGAGGAGGTGTCCGTAACAATAAGCCTGTTCAACGCGCCCGGATGAAGGGGGTCGGTTGGCGGTGAGGATTTGGTCAAAGAGTGCGATGAAGGACTGCTGATTCATATTTTATAGACTTCTCTACGATGCCTGATGGCATAAATAGTAATAATCTTTAATGAATAATCAAAGGAATATATTACTCTCCAGTCGCCGATTCTGAGCTTATATTTACCTTTAAATTTCCCCTTCAGCGGGGCGGGTATAATGGATTCCATATTTTGAGAAAGCCAATCTATTTTATTCGAGATATTTTGAGCAATTGTTTTATCAAGACGAGACAGGTCTTCTTCTGCCTGAGGCTTAAACTCAATCGCAAATGTCATATCAGCTCAATCCGAGTCGTTTTTTAACTTCATCAAATGGAATTCTTTCTTTGGAAGCAATCGAAGCTTCAAGAGCTTGAACAAAATCTTCCCTCAATTCGAGCCCATAATCGGGGTCAACAAGCTCTCTAAATTTTTCTTCAATTATTTTGCCTATCAATTCTTTAAGCTCATCAGTACTTAAATCAGCAACTTTCATAGCAACACCTCCCTATCGTGTTATTTTAACATTCATTTCTTCCCCTCCACAATCTCAATCTCCCGCCCTCTGCGTTTTTCCCGCTAAAATCTCGGACATATACGGCACGCTTCGGGAGGGTTGGCGCCTGTCATGGCATGACGGTATTCTGTCATGGTTTTGCTGTTCCAGATTTCGGAAAGAGGCCGGGTAAACAGGTTGCCGACTATGTTTTCCGGCTGGCAGTCGCATATTGTTACATTGCCGTTTATGTCTAAATGTGTCTATTAAACCGGGGGAACTCCAGTTTGGATTTTCAGTTGAGGCAACGGATGTTGTAACTTCATCAAGATTTTTATGTGAGGCAACACGGTTACTTTCTTACCTCGTATCCGATTGTTTTTTCTGTCCATAATGATACATCCATCTCGGATAGTTCTTTCATAAGGTCTGTGATTGTAACATTTTCTGTCTTTTTATCTAAAAAAAAATTGATCTTTTCTTTCGTTGCTACTATAAGCATGGTCTCCACTGCTCTGCTTAGATTTTTTGGTGCCCTCACCTTTAATTTTAGACCAAGCATCCTTTGTTTTTCATCGGGAAAGACAAATTCATTGTCAGGTGATACAGTTGCATCCTTGAAATATTCGTTTGGATAAAGTTTTGTAACCATCCCGTCCTGACTTATACCGAAAACATTGAGATATACCTCTGAATTAATTTTAGCACTTACCTGAATCTCATCATTTTCCTGAAAAACTACAGCAGAATTTGATGGAGAAGTGCCATATCTGTTAACAGATGCCTTCAATATCTTTAGATTTCCCTTTTCCTTGCCTTCAAGAGTTTTTACATGCGCCCTTATCTTTGTAACATAAACAATCTGTTTACCCTCTTTCTTAATATCATCTAACAAAATCTCTTCTTTCACAATAATACCTCTCGTGGCTGATGCAATAAGATCGCTGATAAGCTGGAAATTATAGACAACGCTTGAGCCGTGAACAATTACACCAGAGACCTGCTCAATAGCAGACCGTCTTGCATTGTTTAATGCAAGTGCCTTCGCCTGTGCTGGTGTAGTATCCTCGCCGAGAACGGCTTCACCTTCTTTTTCGATGAGCTGAATGTTGTCCTGTTGAATTCCCCAAACCAAAGAGGGTATAAAAAAGAGTAAAATTGCAAGTATTGCCAGTTTATTCATTAATCCCATATTTTTTCCCCTACTCCATTGAACGAGAGAGTTTAAGGTTAAGCTTCTAAATAATAGCGGACTATTTATTGCTAAAAAACACCCTATTTCTGTCACCTACGATTTGCGGTGTCTGAATTCTTCCATTTAATCGCCTAGCCCAGTATGGAACGCCATCTGTGTCGTTAGTAACGAAATCGAATAAGTCTCCGGCCGTTACTGTTGATTTCCCAGCTTCAACACTTTCCTTCAAGCCCTTAAGTAAAAAATAAGTGAACATGCTATGCCCTTTATCCGGATACCATGAACTCACTTGAGCCCCTGCTGCAGATGTCATTACCACTGCATTAGTTAAAGTCATTAATGGATTTTTTACCTCTATATAGATTGGACTAACATTTTTCAGAAGCAAGCCTTTCTCCGTTGCACCACTAAAGCATGCATCAATAACAATATAAATATTTGGCGACTGCATTTCTGATGAAATTTTTGCTATGTTGTCATACAGTTGTTGCAGAGGATAACCTGTAAGAGCAATGTTTTGTGGATCAGCATCAGAAGGTACAAAGTATCCCTCTCTTGATTCAGGATTTGGGGCACCGTGCCCGGAATAATAAACAAAGATATCCGATTTGCCACGTTGCAACCAGTTATATAGTTTCCCTCTGTAATTATCCGTAGTTCCAAAGATACCTTCAAACTTTGCTTTAGTTGCATTCAACTCAAAAATTATATTCCCGTCCCGATAGCCTAAAGTCTTTTCAAGATACTGTCTTACGATATCTGCATCCTTATTAGCAAAGTCAACAGCAGGAATATCATTACTGCTATACGCTGAATTTCCAATAATGACTGCTACAGCGCTTCTATTGTTTCTGTCAGTTTTCGGAATGTTCATGTCGATATCTGAAATTTGTATATTTTGAGAGGTTTGTTTTGCTGATATATTCGCTTTAGGCACACTAGCAATTGCCATAGGCACGGCAGCATTCACAATCTGTGAATAATTCAGGAACATATCATCAGAAATTAGCCGTGCTGCATCCTTTGC
>CAKKPR010000354.1 GCA_919901705.1 Thermodesulfovibrionales bacterium
AATCCAGAAAGAAAGCCATCTACTTGAAGTAAGCAGATATGTGGTGTTGAATCCTGTGAGGGCAACGGCAGTAAAACACCCTGAGGAATGGAAATGGAGCAGCTACCGTGGCACAGCAGGGAATGATAATCCTCATCCTTGTTTAACAACAGACTGGCTATTAGGACAATTTGGATCGAAGAAGAGACAGTCGGAGAAAAAATACAGCGAATTTGTTACGGCTGGTATAGATGAAGAAAAAATCTGGAAAGATGTAAGGGGACAAAGCATACTTGGAGAGGATGACTTTGTTGAGAAGTTTATAAGGCACGTAGAAGGATATAAGGAAGTAAAGGAGATACCAAAAAGCCAGAGATATATTGGAAGACCTGAACTTGTGGAACTACTGAAAGTGGCAAAGGTGAAAAAAGATATAAGCCGAAAGACAAGAGAGGCTGTACAGAGATATGGATACAGTCAGAAAGAGATTGCGGATTATCTGGGAATACATTACTCAACAGTAAGCAGGATGGTGAATAAGGGAATATGAGATTATGCAAGAAACAAGACCTGTAGGGTAAAAAAAAGGGGGACACCATATCTAATGTTTAAGAGCCTGAATGATGTTTAAGAGCCTGGATGCCTCAAATTTCAGGTACAATTAGTCAGCCGTTTTCTGGTATAATATTTACATCTTAACTAAGATGGAGGCGTAATGCCGACAATCTCGATGTTCTTCTGAATTATTGTTTCCATTTTCTATGGAGATAACGAACAGCACCATACGCCGCACATACATGTGCGATACCAAGGGAAAAAGGCTTCAGTAGCCATTGACGACGGCCGTGTTCTTGCCGGTGATTTTCCGCCTCGACAACTTCGGATGGTGCAGGTGTGGATCGATATTCACAGGGAAGAGCTCATGGCAGATTGGGAACTCGCCGTTGCCGGTGATGAACCGTTTCGTATCGCGCCGCTTCAATAAGAGGAGGATAGTATGGAAACATTACTTGATATTATCAGCGTAAAAACTCGGGAAGACTATACTTTAGAGCTCGTTTTTGAGAATGGGGAAAAGCGTATATTTGACATGAAGCCCTTTTTCGATAAAAAACCCTTTGTCAAACTCCTCAATTCTCCGCTTTTCTTCAAAGCATCTGTCCAATATGGTACTGTGGTTTGGCCGGGAAATATTGATATTGCACCTGAGACACTCTGGACCCGATCCGTGCAGGCATAACGTAGTCGGTATCATATCTCTCAACCCGATAAACGGCTCAACTCATCGTTCATACAAGTTTTTTAAGATTAACTAATGAAACTTTTTCTATCTCTTTATGAAGACTCTTTCCATGCGCATCCATCGTCACTATCGCAGGAAAATTTTCAACCTCCAATAACCACATGGCCTCTGTCATTCCGAATTCTTCAAGTTTCCATACATCAACAACCCTCTTAATCCTGTCTGCCAGATATGCAGCAGCGCCTCCTATTGCATGGAAATATACACAGCCCTTTGCCTTCATCGCCCTGAGTGTATGCTCTCCCATTCCGCCCTTGCCCATAATGCCTCTGAGCCCGTAGCCGGATATTATCTTGTGCTCATACATCTCCACGCGGATGCTTGTTGTTGGCCCTGCTGCTATAACCTTGTATTCGCCCTCCATTTTTTTTATGATAGGGCCGCAATGGTACAGCACCGCTCCGTCAAGCTTAAACGGCATGTCTTTTTTCTGATTTTTCCCGTTAAAAAGAAACTTATGCACCTTATCCCTTCCTGTCACAATCAAACCACTTATCAAAACCACATCCCCGGCCTTGAGCTTCATGGCCTCTTTTTTTGTTAAAGGAAGATTTATTGTCTTAGCTTTTTTACCTGATAGCTGATAGCTGATAGCTGATAGCTGTTCTCTTACCATATCAGTCTTCCCCTTCTGTTAGCCCAGCATGAAACTGATATATCCACAAGATAAGATGCAGGATGCCTGTGGTTTACTCCTATTTTTACACCAAGAGCAGTTGTTTTTCCCCCAAATCCCAATGGGCCTATACCGAGGCTGTTAATTTCATGCAAAAGTTTCTTTTCAAGCTTGAACAGGACCTCGGACTCATTTACATCAGGAAGCCTTCTCATAAGCTGCTCCTTTGCAAGTTTTGCAACCTGGTCCTTCGCTGCGCCAATACCAACTCCCAGTGTATACGGCGGGCAGCCCTTGCCCTGTGCCTTATAGACTGCATCGAGAACGCATTTCCTTACACCGTCAAGGTCTCTGTTCGCCTTAAGTTCCTCAATGGGAAGCTTATATGTCTGTCCCATGTTTTCACAGCCTGAACCTTTAAGCATCAGGTCTATTGTAAGGGTGCTGCTCAGGGTATCGCTGATATAAATCACGGGGAACCCTAAGCCCGTATTATCTCCTGAATTTTTATCTGTGATAATATCAACGGCGTTAGGCCTTAATGGAATCTTTTCAGTCGCGATTCGTGTGGCCTCTATTATTGTATTTTCAAGTTCAAGCTGGCTGAGCCCTACAGGAGTTTTTACATAAAATACAGGAACGCCTGTATCCTGGCATATCGGCCTTGCTGTCTCCCTTGCAAGACGGATATTTTCCAGTATTACCTGCAAAGCCTGTTTTGCATTCGAGCCTTTCTTCTCTATCGCATACGCTGCCTTTAGGGCATCCTCAACATCAGGCGGAAGCGAGGTGGCAACCTTTCTGTATAACTCAACTATGCCGTCACGAAGTTTTAGCA
>CAKKPR010000355.1 GCA_919901705.1 Thermodesulfovibrionales bacterium
AAATGCATTTTCCGGGTTAAGAGTCAGGAACCATGCTGCGCGCTATTCTTATCAGGTCCCGCGGAGAGTCCTTTCCAATCACTGTGAGTATAAAGTTTCCTTCCCGCCATGACACCTGATTGCATGGGCTATCATCTTCGCATGTAGCGGTAATAAGTATTCCAGTCCTGTCTTTAATCAGGACCTTGCTTTCTTTTTTAATATGGCTGAGTTTTATTTTAGACTCAGGGCGGTAATTGGACCTTGCGTCTACCTGATGAACAATAAGGCCAAGTTCCTTTGAATCACGCTGCTGGAAATGCATTATTACCATTACAAACGGTTTTTTCTGGGCGTATATCTCTGCCGGCGGCCACTTAAGGTTTAAATCCTCGGGGAGGTAAGCAGGGATGTAAATCCTTTCAATATGGAGCTTTCTTTTAACCAGTTCAATGGTCTTGTATTTCCTTAAACTTTCCGTTTCAATTATGGACGGCGCCCAGTTTATCAGCTCCAGGACAACCAGCAATAAAATTATCAGGAGGGCAAAGGAAAATACCATTTTAAGTTGTCGTGTTATCTTGATATGCATTCTAAACCACCATATAATTAATCTTAAGAATTATAAGCGTTGTTAAAATAAATTTCACCCAGCCGAATCCGGGAGTATCCTCAATTTCTTTTTCCTGTATCTTAACTATCCTTTCTTTCAGGAGCAAATTGTGACTATGGCTTTCTATAGTATCCTTCATAACTGATACCCTTGACCGCTCATCTTCTTTCGGATGAGAGTAAAAGGCCTTAATTGCAGATATGAGGGCCTCCGGTTTTTTTGTGAGAGAAACAGTTATGTCATCGCAAATAAACTCATCATCCTGAACAAGCCTTCGGAACTCTATAAGGCTTACAGGATTATAAAACATCAGCATCCTCAATATATATATAATCTGGGTCTTAATGCTGCTGCCTCTTATAATATGGACTAGCTCATGTGCCAGTGCGCTTTCCATCTGGTCATCGGTAAGCTTGTCCAGAAGCGCCTTTGACAGGATTATTACATGGTTTTTTATTCCTGTTGTGAACAGCATTGGATATGGTTCATCCACAATCCTGACAGCTGGTTTTGAGGTGCCCAGTTTTTTGCAAAGCCCTTCAAGCATCCCGATTATGTCCCTGTGCGGAACTACATATGACACGTAACCTGGTTTGGGAAGTTTTTCTCTTACAATAGGAAATATCTCCTGCAGGAAAAAAATAAGCATTGTCACTGAAAGGAGCGCAAGGAACAACGAATAGACAGGTATTATATCCCACAGCTTTATTGCCAGCCACCCGTTTAAATTAAAGATAGCGGTGTTCTCCCTGAAATACATGGACCCCCTGTCAGGGTTTATCAGCTGATAAACCGGGAAGACAAAGATTGGAAGGATTAATACCAGAAGCCTGTATCTGAACTTTGCCAGATGGTCCCTGATTTCCCATGAATAAAATGCAATCTCAATAATTACAAGGGTCATGAATGAATGCAGGACTGATTGGGCAATGAACATGCCGATGTATGAATCAAAAAACCTCAAGGTTCCTGCCTAATCGTGCAAGCCATATTTTTTCATCTTGTTAAAAAGGCTCTTCCTGCTGATTCCGAGATGGGCCGCTGCATCTGTTCTTTTCCATCTTGCCTCTGTGAGGGCGTCTATTATAAGTCTCTTCTCTTCCTCTGACTTTATGGTTTCTATCCTGTCTCTCACATTTATTTCTCCATCCCTAACCTTATCTCCGCCCCCGTATGTAAGCTCTGTGACTGTTTTCCCTGTAATTGCATTGCTGTCCTCAAGGATTATGGCCCTCTGAATAAGATTCTCCATCTCTCTCACGTTCCCCGGCCAGTTATAATTCAGGAAAAACCTTATCGCAGAGGCGGAGATGCCTTTAAATTTTTTCCCGATGGCGCTGCTGTATTTCTTTAAAAAATAATCCGCCAGGAGAGGGATATCGTTTTTCCTTTTTCTGAGCGGAGGGACAATAATCTCGAATACCCTTACCCTGTAAAGAAGGTCCTCCCTGAATCTTCCTTCGGCTACAGCAGCATTAAGGTCCTTGTTGGTTGCGGAAATCAACCGCAGATCGACCTTTACAGTCTTTGTGCCTCCAAGGCGCTCTATCTCCTTCTCCTGCAAAACCCTTAAAAGTTTTGCCTGCAGCCCTAATGAAAGGTCTCCAATCTCATCCAGGAAAATACTGCCGTTAGCCGCCCTTTCAAATTTGCCGATATGCTGCCTCGTTGCGCCTGTAAATGCGCCTCTTTCATACCCGAAGAGCTCTGATTCGAGCAGCGTTTCAGGGATTGCCGCGCAATTCACGCTTATAAAGGGATTTTCTCTTCTATCGCTAAGCCTGTGTATGGCCTTTGCAATAAGCTCTTTGCCGGAACCGCTTTCACCTGTCACCAGGACTGTGACATCTGTTTCAGCAACCTTTTTGGAAAGCTCGATTGCCCTCTTCATCTCGTCGCTTTCAGCTATGATTTCATCCTTAAGGTTTTTCCCGAGGTTTTCTGTCTTCAGGGCCTCTATCTCTTTCTGAAGTTCGTATTTTTCGATTGCCCTGCTTATGACCGTTCTGACAATTTCTATATCAACCGGCTTTGTGAAAAAATCATAGGCCCCTTCTTTGATGGCCCTTATTGCGAGCTCTTTCGAACCATAAGCGGTTATCATTATCACAGGCATGGTATAGCCCTCTGCCTTTATACGTCCGAGGACCTCAATGCCGCTCATGCCTGGCATCTTTTCATCAAGGAGCACAAGGCTGTAGTCGTTATTTTTTAAAAGGGCAATAGCCTCAGGGCCTGTTTCTGCTATATCGAACCGGAAGCTTTCCTTTTTCAGAAGCTCCCCGAGAAAGAACCGGATGCTGGTGTCATCGTCAACAATCAGTATTTTATGTTCGCTTGCAATAAATGCCATATATTACCTTTAATCTAAGCGATATTCTATTAATCTAAGCGATATTCTATCACAGATAGGGAACAGCTAGTTGACAGAAAATATCATTTAAGTAATGCTTTTATAATGCAGACCGGAAATGGCATAAAACCTGTCTTCACAAGGCCTGAGATAGAAAAGCTGTATGGCAGCAGCTTTACAGACGGCAACAATGTTCAGCTTTTGTGGAAAAGCAAGGAATTATTCAAGATGATATTTGATTCAGTTTCCAAAGCAAAGAGGCTTATCTGCCTTGAGTTTTATATATTCCGCAACGATGAAACCGGCGCTGAACTTGCAAGGTTGTTAAAAAAGAAAGCACGCGAAGGGGTTTACATATATATCCTTTATGACCATTTTGGTTCCATTGGAACGCCGCGGAAATTTTGGGAAGAATTGAAAAGGGCCGGGATAAATGTGAGGGGGTCACGGCCTTTCAAATGGACTGCGCCTCTAAGATATGCCCATCGCGACCACAAAAAACTTATCATCATAGACGGAGAAAAGGCCTTCACTGGCGGACTGAATATTGCAAATGAATACAGTGGATATTATTTCAAGAGGCTTAAAAAGCGCAAAGAGGGCTGGAGAGATACAGGGATAATGCTCGAAGGCCCGATAGCCCTGACATTGCTCAATACATTCAGGAAAAGCTGGGTAATATGGGGTGGCGAGCCAATTGTCTGTGAAGGCATAAGCACCCGTGAAAGCAGCGGCCTTCCTGTACTGCCCATATTTGCAAGCTCGGCAAGGGGCAGGCGAAAGCTGAGAAGACTTTTATATTACAGCATCAATCATGCACGCCAGAGCATATTTCTTACAACCGCTTATTTTACTCCGAGCAGGAGGATGGCGCATATCCTCTCAGAGGCAGTTAAAAAGGGAGTGGATGTTAAACTCCTCCTGCCGTCTGCAAGCGATATATCTGCCGCACATTATGCAGGCAGGGCGTCCTTTGCAAAACTGCTGAAAGCCGGCGTTGAGATATATAACTACAGGGGAGAGATACTGCATGCAAAGACATCTGTCTTTGATGAGCGCTGGAGCATTATAGGTTCTGCAAACCTTGATTTCCAGTCCCTGAGGAGAAATGATGAGGGCAATGTCGGGATACTCGATGAAGGATTCGGCCGGCAGATGCTGGATATCTTTCATGAAGACCTGAATCAATCCGTAAAGATAGAATTAGGCCCCTGGCTGAAAAGAGGGTTCTGCGAAAAATTCAAGGAACAGTTCTTTGCGTTGTTCAGAAGGAGGCTGTAGGGCTTATTCCAAAGAATTGAGGGAGAGAGGATGGGGAGGGTAGAAAATAGAATCAATCTGCTTTATGCCTCAGGCCTGCGGCAGTTGTATAATAAAGTTTGTCTTGCCCCCGGCAACCTCTACCCGTATATCCCCCCCCATATCTTTTATCGCATCCCTCGCAATCTTCAGCCCCATGCCGTGCCCGGAGCCCTTGGTAGTCACATCTGCTTCAAAGATTTTATCCGCCATTAATCCGGGGCTCAGTTCTGAATCACTGGAAATCTCTATTATCGTCCCGGCGTCTTTTTCCCAGGCCTTTATGCTTATTTCTCCGTCTTCCCTGGTTGCTTCATAAGCATTCAGGACTATATTGTAAATTGCGTGAAAGAGACGCTCATCTTTTACCTGTATCTTATCTACTATCTCATCGTATTTCTCTGTTATCCTTACAACCTTGCCTTGCACTGCATGGCCGCATAGAAGAAACACCCTGTGTATCATCTCCCTGAGATTATCGCCGTCATAAGAAGCTGTCTTTTTCTCAAAAAGGGTATCCACAACCCTGTTAAGGCGGTCAGTTTCCTTAAGTATCGTATCAATATAAAGCAGCTTCTGTTCATCATCCTTTACGTCTTCTCTTATCATCTGCGCCAAACCCTTTATTGAGGCCAGCGGATTTCTGACCTCGTGGGCCACCTCCATTGCCAGGGCCCCGATACCTGCCAGCCTTTCTGTCTTTTGTATCTCCTGATGCATCTCTTTTATCTTTGTAGTATCCATAAAATTAAAGACTGCGCCGTCTATTGCATCTTTACCCTTTACCGGCGAAAGCGTATACCCGATTGTCCGCCTTTCTCCGTTTATAACCATATTTAATTCAGAGGTAATTATTTCTCCTTTCATGACCCTCTCAAAATCTTTCGGTATATACAACAGTGTTCCAATATTTTTCCCCATGACGTCAGGTTCAGGGCATCCGAGTATGTGACAGGCATGAGGATTTGCCATTATTATTTCACCATTCTTATTAACTGCCATTATTCCGCCTGTTGTGCTTTCAAGCAGGGATGTATATTTCCTGAACGATGTCGCTATCTCTGCGAACTCTTTACCGAGAGCGCTGAATTCTTCTATGTCTTTGTAGCCCCTGTTTTCCCTGAGAAGTTTTTTTGCCGGTCTTATAAGCGCATAGGCAACAACCAGGCCTGCAATAAATGCCACGCCGGTAAATATATAGGTCCATTTTTCAGCAAACTCATAAACGGCCAAAAGCCCGCCTGCATCGGTAAGATGATGATGAAGCACAGATCTGAATTTTGCTAAAAAGATAAGCGGCGCAGCCAGTGCAAACACGGAAAAAAATAGTGGCAGAAGCACAAAGAGCCCGAGATAAAATCTCCTCTCCAGAAAGGCAAATCTTATCTTTTCATAACGTGTATCATGTCCCATATAGGAAGAAACATCCCGAGCGCAAGAAACAGTATTATGCCGGCAAGAAAGAACAGGAGGACCGGCTCGAGGGTCGTTGATAGGTTTTTAATTGCATATTCAACCTCACGGTCATAGTAGTCAGAGACCTTTGTAAGCATATCATCAAGCGCGCCTGTCTCCTCTCCAACAGCAACCATCTGGGTGACCATGGGAGGAAAAACCATTGTGCTCGCCATTGGCTGGGAAAGCCCTTTGCCTTCGCGCACGCTCTCTTTTATCACCTCAACTGCCCTTGCGATGATAACATTGCCCAGCGTGCCTGAAACCACGTCAAGCGTATGAAGCATGGGGATACCGCTGCGGTAAAGCGTTGAAAAGATTCTTGCGAACCTCGACATGACCGTCTTCTCGACAACAGGGCCTATTATCGGGGTCCTGAGTTTCAGCTTATCCAGGTTCCATCTTCCTGACGGTGTTTTTATATACCCTTTTACTGCAAAGATAAGGCCTGCTATTGCAACTGCTATGAACGGCCAGTATGTCCGTATTGCCATATTTATAAATATAAGTATACGTGTCGGGAGCGGAAGCGCAACTTTTGAAGACGCATACAGCGCTGCAAATTTTGGAACAACAAATGTTGTGAGTATAACAAAGGCAATTGCTATGCTGACAAGCACAATTACCGGATACCTCGTTGCTGCCTTAATGCGCGCCTTTGTTCCTGCTTCGTGCTCTAAAAGAGAGGCCAATCTATCGAGAATATCATCGAGGACTCCGCCCTCTTCCCCAACCTTTACCATGCTGACATAAAGGGGTGAAAATACCGCTGGGAATTTTGACAGGGCATCAGAAAAAGAACTGCCGCCTTCTACGCTTTTTCTTATCTCTTCTATAATCTTGCGGAGTCTTCTGCTCTTTGTCTGCTCAGAGAGCGTATCAAGGCTTCTGAGGAAAGAGATGCCTGAAGTAACCAGTGTTGCAAGCTGACGGCTGAAGACTATCAGATCTTCCGGCGTTATCCTGTCAAAAAGTTGTATCCCCTCAGTAGAAGACTTGACTTTCTCTCCCGCCTCTATTTTTATCGGGATAAATCCTTTTGAAAAAAGCTGCTCTGCAACAGCCTCGGGGGTGGGCGCGTCAATAACTCCGTTTATGACGTCTCCTGTCTGAGTCCTTCCCTTATAGCTGTAGGTGGGCACTGTTATTCCGTCTCCTGTGTTACCCTGACTACCTCTTCAAGCGTTGTGACGCCCTCTACCACTTTCAGGAGTCCCTCCTCCCGCATGGTCTTGAAGCCTTCCTTTACAGCCTGTGCCTTTATCTCACTTGCAGTTGCCTTCTCGACTATAAGTTTTTTTATCCCCTCTGTGATAATAAGAAGTTCGAATAATCCTTCCCTCCCAAGGTATCCGGTAAAACGGCATTCGCCGCACCCCTTTCCCCTCTGCAGGAGTACCTTTCCTTTAATCCCTATTCTCCTCAGGATATCCTCCTCAGCGCTATAACTCTCCTTACAGTAAGGGCATATCTTTACTATGAGTCTCTGTCCTAAAACCCCTATCAGGGAAGATGTGATAAGAAAAGGCTCAACGCCCATATCTATTAACCGGGCTATGGCCCCGACTGCTTCATTTGTATGCAGGGTGCTCAAGACAAGGTGGCCTGTCAGGGCTGCATGTGTTGCAATGGATGCTGTCTCGACGTCTCTTATCTCACCGATCATTATTACGTCGGGGTCCTGCCTCAGGATGGACCTCAGGCCTGACGCAAATGTCAGCCCTGCCTTTGGATTGACCTGCACCTGATTTATATCAGGGAGATTGTACTCTATGGGGTCTTCTACGGTGATTATATTCTTTTCTACAGCGCTTATGTTTCTTAAGGATGAATACATTGTTGTTGTCTTGCCTGAGCCTGTAGGACCGGTTGAAAGTATAAAGCCGTAAGGCTTGGTTATAAGTTTTTCGTACGCATTGAGCAGAACCCCTGTGAATCCAAGATCACCCAGTCTGAGTTGAGGAAGCCCGGCAGTCTTTTCAAGAAACCTGAGGACTATCTTTTCACCATGGAGAGTCGGGAGAGTAGACGCCCTTACGTCAAACTGCCTGCCCTCAATATTTATGGGAAACCTCCCGTCCTGCGGCACTCTCTTCTCAGCTATATCCATGCCGGAAAGTATCTTTATCCTTGATATCATGCCTGGATGAAGATGCTTTGGAGGGCTCATAATATCGTGAAGTTTTCCGTCAATCCTGAACCTGACCCTCAGAGACTCGGCATAAGGCTCTATATGTACATCGCTGGCCCTGTCTTTTACAGCCTGTGTGAATACAGTGTTGACCAGCTTTACAATCGGCGTATCTTCCACCATAGCCTCTGCTGCTGCAATAATCTTTTCCTTTTCAGGAAAATACACATCTGCTGCCTTTATAATTTCTTCAACTTCCCCCCTGTAATATTTATCAAGAGCCTTGAGGAGTTCTGATTCTGTTATAACAACGGTATCCACAGGCATCCTTGTAACCCGGTTTATTTCATCTGCGGCAAATATATCAAGCGGGTCAGCCATTGCAAGAATAAGCCTTCCGTCTTTTATTTCGATTGGAAGAACCTTATGTTTCCGTGCCAGAGACTCCGGCACCAGATCTGTAACTCCGGGAGCTATAGTAAGAAACCGCAATTCTTTAAAAGGCATCCCCATCTGCGCGCTAAGCGCCTTTGCCATCACTTCTTCAGTGATAAATCCAAGACTCATAAGCGTCTCCCCGAGCCTCTTGCCAAGCCTCTTCTGTTCCTGCATGGCCTTATCCCTCTGTTCAGGGGTAATTACCTCTGCCTCAATAAGCATCTCGCCTAAAAATTTTTTCTTCATTACCATAGCTATTGCAAAAAAGAATTAGAACCGAGCCCAAGCAGATCAAAGGTTATCAATACGCTGTAATCAGCCGGTTTTTGATTAATCTCATCAGGCGGTTTTCTATTAAGGACCATTGTCACCCCCCAGCACTGTTTCTGGTATCTAACCTTAAGTGAGGCATCCCTTGCTCCGCCTCCTTTAGCATCATACCAGAGTCTGGCCTCTGTGGACAAGTTTTTAGAGTAAGCATAATTCACTCCAAAATCATACCCCAGGGTATCCGCAACCCTGTTGAACCTCTCGCCGAGCAAAATCGTAACCCTGCTCATATTTATGTTCACCTCTGAATTTATGGTTTCAATTTGATGGCTGTACCTGTTATATGAGACATCACCCCTTAATTGTATCGGCCTTCCGATAGACGCCCCAATCGTTAAGGGAGAAAACGGTCTGTCCTCTATTAAGAAATTATACGATTCAGACAGGCTTACAGTAACAAATTCACCCTTTTTGTCAAAAATGCGGTTTACGAGAGACAGGGTAACGGTTGACTGCCTTGAATAAAATTCTGTTGAATCAAACAATGGAAGGTTAGTCTTGTCTTTGTTGATCCCCGGGACCAATGTATATCCCAGGGCAGGTTCAATGGCGTGAGTAAAGGAAGGGTATTCCTTCAATATCCGGCTTGCTGCGGTAATGTTGTAGTCAATTGTTTTTCTCTGAACGGAATCTTTATACCCGGCATCCTCATTCCTGTGCAAAGAATATGCTGTCTCTCTCAATCCAAGGTTTTGAGAGAGAACAACCTCGTCTCCGAATGAATGTGAAAGCTTAGGATATATATCCAGGCGCTGGCCGTATACTCCTCTTTCTCTCCAGAAATTAGCTGCCGATGAGGTAAGAGAAAAAACTGCCGGCCCTATTCTGTAAGGGTTGATAACATATCCAAACTCAGGCAGTCTCTGCAGTACGTCACCTGTCCGGCTCCCGTCTTTAAGGTCAACAAGATACTGGGACATAAGGTAGATGCGGGAATTATCTGTTGGCAGAGACACTTCTCCTGTTGACTCAAGAAATCTCTTAATCCTGTCATAGCGGTGCCTGCCGTATTCCCTGTAAAAATTCTTTCCGCTTAGCAGGTTCAGATTCGTATATAGTGAAAGGCCGTCCCTCTGCCTCCTTTCATGCTGGGAGCGAAGCTCATAAAAATTCCTGCCCAATGTTTTATCATGTATGTGGTAGAGCCAGTGAGTGCCTCCGACATTCCCTAAATCCACATACCTGTATTCAATCCCTTCCCCAAAACCCCTTTTAGTGTACCAGTCAAGGATGAGCGTTGCGTCCTTATCTTCGGATATCGCCCAGAAAAATGGCTGCCGGTAATAAAAATTCTTTGCCTTGGAATAGCCAACTGCAGGCGTAAGAAATCCTGTTTTTCTCTCGGTAAGCGCAGGCGCCCAGAAATAGGGCGTATATAAAACAGGGAACCCCTGTATATTGAAAGTGGCGTCTCTCGCCTTAATCCTGTCCCCGATGATTATATCAACTTCGTTCCCCCTGAAGCACCACTCAGGAGAAGCGGCATCGCACGAGGTCATTGACGCCTCTTTAAAAAAATATTCGTTTTCTCCCCTTTTCTCGACCTCTGTGCCTGAGATATGAAAATTATCACGCTTCGAAAATATCTCTGCCTTATAAAATGTGCCCGTCCTTGTATCGAGGTTGTATTCTGCCCTTTCTGCCTTGACAGAAATCTTCTGGTCGTCATATCTTACATCTCCCTCAGGAAAAACATTAGAGGTCTTTTCGTCATATTTCATCTCAAGGGCCTCTATTGTTGTGCCCCCCTGCACGACTTTCACAGAACCCTTTGCAGTGTATATTGAAGTTTCCCTGTCATGTTCCAAAGTATCGGAAGTTATAATGGTAGGGGGCTCTCCGGCAAAAACAGCACAGGTGAAAAGCAACAAAAACACGGCGCACAGCGCATAGCGCATAGGGTGCAGTAAAAGTATTTTTGAACTTTGAACTGTTTTTTTCATTCCCTCAGCCTCGAAAGAATGCCTTTCGCCCCAAGCGCTTCCTTTGCCTCGCCTATTGTATAGAATGAACCGGTGATGACGGTAAGAGCTGAGAGCTGCCCGCCTCGGGCGGGTTCGCCTGAGGCGAAAGAGCCGGGAGCCGAACGCTCAATTGCCATTTCGATGGCCTCTCTCATTGTCCGCGCAATATGTATGTTCGTAAATCCCAGAGATGACGCACATTCTGCAAGTCTTTCCGGTGATGCTGCCCTTTCATAAGCCGGAGCTGTAAATATAATCTCAGAGGCCAAAGGCAGCAAAGGGGCCATTATGCCTTTTATATCCTTATCAGCCATTATGCCCATAATCAGTATTATCCTCCGGTATGTATTCAGAAAATTATTCCTGAGCGAATCTGCCAGAACAGATGACGCAGAGGGGTTATGAGCGCCGTCAATCAGGATTGGCGGATTATCCGAGATAAACTCAAGCCTGCCATGCCATTCCATGTTTTCAATTCCTGATTTAATAACCTCAGCCGTCAGTCTTGATGCAAGCGGAGCTGATTTCTTAATTAAAACCTCTGACGTCTTCACTGCCAATGCTGCATTTAATATCTGGTGCCTGCCTGCAAGAAATATTTCAAGGCCTTCAAGTTCCATGTCTCCGCGATAATCAAAAATGCTTCCATTAATATTCTCTTTCTTTGCCTTAACTGAAAAATCCTTCCCATAGATAAAAAGCCCGGAACCTTTTTCATCAGCCTTTTTTTTGATTACATCCATTACAGCAGGTTCCTGTTCAGAAGTGACAACAGGAATCCTGTTTTTTATTATCCCTGCCTTTTCTTCTGCAATCGCAGAGATTGTTTCGCCGAGAAAATATTTATGGTCATAACTTATGCTTGTTATAACTGAAACCTCCGGCATCAGGACATTTGTTGCATCGAGCCTTCCGCCCATGCCTGTCTCAACCACTGCCCAGTCAATATTATTCCTCTCGAAATAAATAAATCCCATTGCAGTCACAACCTCAAAAAAGGTTGGATTTAGTTTGGAGTCATCCCCCCCTCCCATCCCTCCCCCTCGAGGGGGGAGGGTTAGGGAGGGGGTGTTCTGTATTCTACCTCTGATTTCTTCTGTAAGGTTAACAACTTCTGATTCGGTAATTTCTTCATTGTTAACCCTTATCCTCTCTGTAAAGCTCACAAGATGAGGGGATGTAAATAACCCAACTTTAAATCCGGCAGACTGCAGAATAGATGCTATCATTGCTGATGTAGAGCCCTTGCCGTTTGTCCCTGCAATATGGACTGATTTGAAAGAGGCTTGCGGATTGTTGAAACAGGAAAGGAGTTTCACCGTATTATCAAGCCCGAGCTTGATGCCGTATTTTTGCAGGCTGTAGAGATAATTAATCGTATCGCTGTAACTCATAAAAATACCATATTTTACATTAAACGCAGGGAAAGTAAGAAGAAAGAAATAAATGGGGCGTATTTACTGTGCGGCTATGCTTGCGGATTTTTCAACAGGTTAAACATGGAGGCTTCGGGTTTCCCTTGACGCAACTTAATGCATTGCATTACAATATATTGCATTTCTTAAATAGAGGAGGGCATATGCAATCTCAATTGACAGTCAGGCTTACGGACAATCTTGAGCGGGAGATATCCAATTATGCAAAGAGGCTTCATCTGAAACGCTCGGATATTGTCAGAATAGCGCTGGAGAGATTTCTTAAAGAAACACAGATAAGGGAAGAACAAAGCCCGTATGAGCGCGTCAGCAATCTTATAGGCGCTGTTGAAAGCGGCGTCTCAGACCTTGGACAGTCCCATAGAAAACATCTCCTAAAAAAGCTGAAAAAACATGCATAAAATCCTTCTGGACACAGGCGCCTTTGTCGCACTGCTTGATAAAAGCGAAGGAAAGCATTTGCAGTGTGCCGAATTTCTTAAAACCTTCAGCGGAGAAATATATACCACAGAGCCTGTTCTGACCGAAACCCTTTATCTGCTTGGCCCGTCAATAAAGGCTGAAAAAGCATGTGTTGATTTTATCCTTCAAGGCGGAGTTACCTTAGTGCCGCAATCTCACGAAAGCCTGTCAAGGGCCATTATATTAATGGAAAAATATAACGATATCCCCATGGACTTTGCCGATGCCACGCTTGTAGTCCTGGCCGAAGAGGCTGATATTGATGAAGTTTTCACGCTTGATATAAAAGGCTTTCAGGCATACCGGATTCATGGAAGAAAAGCATTCAGGATATGGCCGAGATAATTGCTATTGCTGATTCTTTTGTTCTGTCAATATTGCTGCCCCGACAGCAAAATAGATTCAATGGCTATTTAACAACCCAGGTTATAATATCTGTCATGCTGGCTTGTCCAGCATCCTTCTTCAGAGGGGTTTGAGTTTGCGGGGAAATAGAACCACTGTTCTGAGAAAAAATTTCGGATTTACCGCTTGTTGATTTATGATGTTAAATCAGTAGTGTCCGCTTAAAATGAAGTTTATCATGCATAACAGTATGAATACAAA
>CAKKPR010000356.1 GCA_919901705.1 Thermodesulfovibrionales bacterium
ACCTTCTTCATCTCCTGATGAAGTTTACCGCAGTATGGTCAGTCAGGGTCATCGAAAACAACGACTTTGTATTTAGCATTTTTATCACCCATCACAAGGGCATCCTCCAGAGGAATCTGGGATATGTCAATCCTATTGAGACTATAAAGTCTATCCCCTGTGAGGTTTGTCTTTGTCTTGAGGTTGAATACTGCGCCTGACACAACAAGTTCTTTTGAAAAACTGATATAAACTATTCCCTTCTGTCCTTTTGAATCAAAGGCAACTTCCCATAGTCCCTTAACCGGCCCCGGCCCTGCTTCGAGAACCTTTGCATCTGGAATGCCTTCCCTGAGTATATCCTGTGCCTCGCTATTGGTTATCTGGTGGCACTTGATGCAATTATGCTCGGTCTTCTCATCACCGTACACCTGAGGGATAATCATAAGACAGGCTATAGAAACTGCCAGAATAATTATTAATATATGTTTCCGCATGTGTAAAATATACCATATTTTTATCCTCTCTTACAATAAAAATTCAAAAAAACATAAATTCCGCGATATAATTCAAATAGGAGCCTAAGCTATGGAGAATATAAGCATTGACCTGATAACCTTGCTTGTAACAGCGCTTGCTGTTTCCCTTATTGCCTTCTTTCTTGGAAAAAAAACCGGCGGGGCTTGGGAAAAAGAGACCCGCTTTGCCGAAGAGAAAAAATTTCAGAGAGAACTGCTGATCTCAGAATCACGAAAAAAAGAACTCCAGAGAGAAATTAACGACTTAAAACAGAACAACGAAAAATACCTGTATTTTCTTGTAAGGCTTCCCGAAACCGTCAAATACCTTAATTCCAACCTCTCATTTGATGAGATAATCTCAGCTATCCTCAGACTTACAAAAGACCTTACTGACACAGATGCCATTGAGCTATATATTTTTAACAAAAAAACACAGTGCCTGGATCTGATTGCTGCTTACGGCTCTAACAAGAAAAAGAGCATTGAAATCAATCTGGGTGATGGAGTTATAGGAGAGAGTGCATCAGCCAAAGCCATGGTCTCAAAAGAACAAATTGAAAGGCGCCTGCCCGGCCATAATGATGAGAATATAGAGCTCGGCGTACCAATACTTCTTAAAACCAATCTGATTGGTGTTCTTGGTGTAGGAAAGATAAAGGCTTACACGGGAAATGAAAAAAGGTTCCTTGCAATGGTTGCAGATCTTGCAGCCGTTGCCTTGCAAAACTGTGAGTATCTGACTTCTGCAAAGGAAGAGGCAATAACAGACGCCCT
>CAKKPR010000357.1 GCA_919901705.1 Thermodesulfovibrionales bacterium
CTTGATTTTTATCTCAGAGCCATTTCTTTTTCCTGAAAAAGAAAAGCATTATTACTGCAACTATCAGCATCACGAGAACTATCATCGGATATCCGAACTTCCATTCAAGCTCGGGCATATGTTTGAAGTTCATCCCGTAGACTCCGGCAAGGAAAGTAAGGGGCATGAATATCGTCGCTATTATGGTGAGCACCTTCATTACCGCATTCATCCTGTTACTCATGCTTGAAAGATAGATGTCGAGCATCCCTGATACCATGTCCCTGAATGTCTCTATCGTATCCACTACATGGATTGTGTGGTCATAAATATCTCTCAGATATATCCCTGTGGACGGATGGATGAGAGAGGATTCTCCCTTTGCCATCGTGCTGATTACCTCTCTTAACGGCCAGACCGATTTTCTGAGGAAGAGCATCTCTCTTTTCAGATTATGGATTTCACGCAAGACATTTCCTGTCGGATTTGTCACAAGCCTCTCTTCGAGGGATTCTATCTTTTCACCCAGTTTCTCAAGGATTATGAAGTAGTTGTCAACAATGGAATCTATCAGGGAATAAGCAAGGTAATCAGCTCCCATCTTTCTTACCTTTCCCTTTCCTGTCCTTAACCGCTCCCTGACAGGGTTAAAGACATCCCCTTCGTGTCCCTCTTGGAAGGATATGACGAAATTAGGTCCAAGGATAAGACTTATCTGTTCTGAGATTATGTTGTTTGTTCTGCTGTCAAGATTCAGCATCTTAAGAACGATATAAATGTAGTCGCCGAAATCTTCCATCTTGGGGCGCTGGTCTGAGTTGAGGATGTCCTCGATTATGAGGGGATGAAAACCATAGCACTCCCCGAGTTTCTCGGGTATCTCGACCTTATGAATCCCGTCGACGTTTATCCATGTTACAGAGGGCTTGTCTTTAAAGGTAAAGCATTCCTGAATCTCGGCAATAATCTTTTCCTGAAAATTACCCTCATCGTAGTCTATGACTGTAATCTTTACTTCTTCCTTTTTCTTATCGCCTATATGAATAAGGCTGCCCGGAGGAAGCCCGGCCTTTCGAGACCTTTTCTTAATAAGTTCCGGCATATGGATATTCTATTACAAATTGA
>CAKKPR010000358.1 GCA_919901705.1 Thermodesulfovibrionales bacterium
AGAGGCCATTCTTGCAATCAGGGTATTAAGACAGAAAATGAATATATATTAAAAACGATTAAATGAAACGTCATTGCGAGGAGCGGAGCGACGAAGCAATCTCAGAAAAAGAAGATTGCCACGCCCTTCGGGCTCGCAATGACAATTTAACTCTTGAAACTTAAAAAAGGAGGATAATGTTATGAAAAAAATGTTTGTATTAGTTGTATTGCTGAGTTTTTTTGCAGCAACTGCTGCGATTGGCGAGGATCAGCCTGCTGCGCCGCAGCCTTCGATGGCAGCGCCATCTTCTGATTCCCAGGTTGATGAGAAATTTAAAAAGGCAAATGAATACCTGAACCAGCAGCACCTTGCTGTTACGCAGTCTTCCTCGGATGCCTTTGTAAACGGCTATATCCTTGTTGCTGCTGAAGGGCTTCCAAAGGCAGATGCAATCAGCCCGGGCCAAAAGAGATTAACTGCAGAGAGGGCCGCCGAGGTATTGGCCTACAGGAAGTTGGCTGAATTTTTGGACGGGGTAGCTGTTGCCGGAGACTCGCTGGTAAAAGATGCCGCACTTCAGTATGACCTTGTCAGGGTAGCTGTTGCCGGTTTTGTGAAAGGCGCAAGGGTAGTTCATAAGGAATACAACAAGGAAGATGAAATAGCCCTTGTAATAATGAAGATAGGCATGACAGGCCCGGGCAGTTTTGCGGACGCCCTTTATGCAAAGATATTAAAACCCGATGTAAAAAAGGAATTAATAGAGCCTGCGCAGCCAACACCGCAGTACAAGCATAAACCTGTGCCGCTCGATGAAAAATATGACGGCCTTGTTGTTGATGCCACAGAGCAGAGTTTCAGGCCTGCCTTGATAAACAGGATATTTACACAGAAGGGCGAAGTGCTCTATGACCCGTCAAAGATAAGCCAGAAAGTCCTTGTTGAACAGGGCTGCGGGGAATATACAAACAGCGTTGATAAGGCAAAGGCAGCCCTTGATCAGAGAGGCGCAAAGAATCCATTGATTATAAAAGCCTCTGGTTCTGTAAACCCCTCTGACCTTCAGATTTCAGATGATGATGCAGTAAAGATATTTTCTGCAAATCAAAAGGCTGGTTTTCTTGCAGCTGCAAAAGTAGCTTTTGTGCTGAAATAGATTTATCAACGAATGACGGGCAAACCATAAATTGCCCGTCATTCATCCTTAAAAATATCATTCAGGGGGGGGAGGGGTGCACGCTTTCGGGTTATTTTTTTTAATCTTTGCTGTTCTTGTTGCATCCTGCGCACCGCCTGCTGTAAAAACAACAATGCTTGTACCTGCCAAGTATCACGAGGCGTCAAGGCTGAGAGAAGTTGCAGTCCTGCCCTTTGACGGCAAGGGCGGGCAGGGGTTTGCTGCAGAGATAGAAGGAACCATTGCAAGCATCAACATAGGAGACAAACAGTATTTCAATCTCGTGGACAGGGTAAGGCTTGAAAAGCTTATAAGCGAGATGAAACTTTCACAAAGTGCGCTTGTTGATTCAAATACCGCTGCCAGGGTCGGCAGGCTTGTTGGCGCCAAAGGTATTTACACAGGCATTATAACCGCATCAGACGTCAGTGACTCGGCTTACCGTGAAGAGCGTACGCGCTGTGCTCAGACAGTCACAAAACATGACAAAAAAGGAAGGGCATACGAAGAGTGTGCGAAGTATGAAAAATATGCGGTCCCCTGCACAAAAAGGACTGCGGTCTTTGCCTTTACCCCAAAGCTGGTTGAAGTAGAAACAGGAATGGTTGTCTATTCCAGTAATATAGGGAAAAGCGTTGAGAGGTCAGTTTGTTCTGACAGCCAAAAACCGCTTCCCGGTGAACGAGAGCTTATAGAACAGGCAAAGCAGTACGGAAAAGAGATTTTCAGGACAGATATAGCGCCTTATTATGTGACGGTAGAAATTGAGCTTATGGATTCAGACGACGGCATTATCTCTGACACGGCTAAAGCGAAATTAGCCCAGGGGATAGATTTTGCAAAAAACAGCAGGCTTGACAGGGCCTGTGAGCTTTGGGGAGAAGCAAGAATTCTTGCGCCAGATGCGTTATCTGTTCTTTATAATCTGGGTATATGTTCTGAGGTTACAGGGGAGCTTGAACAGGCGCTGGAGTTATACAGGAAGGCGGACAGGATGCTTAT
>CAKKPR010000359.1 GCA_919901705.1 Thermodesulfovibrionales bacterium
TGCAAGGAAAAGCATTTTGGGACAGCAATGGGAACATTCGGGACTATCTTTGATATAGGACACGCCGCAGGACCAATACTTGCCGGATTTTTGATAGCACGATACAGCTATCTTTATTCATTCTGGATAATGTCTGCAATTCTTGTTTTGTCAGTGCCGGTATTTATAATGAATGTTAAATTGGGGCAGCATACAAATAACTTCTGAGGTTTAACCACAAAAAGTCAAATCTTTTTGGTGTTATAATTATCTCTATGGAAATTGTTACTGCAAAAGGGCTTGTAAAAGACTATGGCTCTCTCAGGGCTGTTGATAATATCAATTTTGAAATTTCAAGAGGCGAATGTTTTGGTTTTCTCGGGCCGAACGGCGCAGGCAAGACAACTGTAATGAGCATTATCTACTGTTTTATGCCGCCGACATCTGGAAATGTAAAAGTATTCAGCATGGATGTAACTGAAAACCGCAGTGAGATAAAATCAAGAATAGGCGTCATGCCTCAGGAGGACAATCTGGACCCGGACCTTACAGTGCTTGAGAATCTTATTGTATATGCAAGGTATTTCGATATCTTAAAAAAGGAATCCCTGCCATTGGCAAAAGAGCTTCTTGATTTTGTGGAAATAAGTGAAAAGGCTGATGTAAATATAAAAGACCTTTCAGGAGGGATGAAACGCCGTCTCGTGCTTGCAAGGTCTTTAATAAACAACCCTGAATTATTAATACTTGATGAGCCGACCACCGGCCTTGACCCTCACAGCAGGCATTCGGTGTGGGACAAACTTAATCAGCTTAAGGCAAAGGACACGACCCTGATACTTACGACCCATTATATGGAAGAGGCAGAAAAGCTCTGCGACAGGGTGGCTATTATGGATTTGGGAAAGATTGTGACGATTGATTCTCCGGCGGGGCTTATGAAAAAGCACGGAGGGAATCTGGAGGAGGTTTATTTGAAATTAACATGGAAACAGCTTAAAGATTAGCCAGATGATAAGTGTGGCTACAGTATTCTCGCTCATTCTCGCTGCGCTCCGAGGTTTTGCCTGTCCATGCATTCTGCATAGAGGCAGGCAAAAAAGCCGCTCGAATACAATAGCCACCCTTATTAAGGTGATAATAGCATGAAACTTAAACGCGCATTCAGGGTCTGGCAGAGGCATTTCACGGTTTATACAAAACTGTATAAATCAAGCTTTGCCCTGAACTTTGTAGAGCCGGTTTTGTATCTTGCTGCACTGGGCCTGGGCCTTGGAGCTTTTGTAAAAGAGATAAATGGTGTGCCGTATATAAATTTCATAGCCCCGGGTATAATTGCTTCCTCTGCAATGTTTGCTGCGATTTATGAGTGCACATATGGAACTTATGTGAGAATGACATATCAGAAAACATTTGACGCAATACTCGCAACGCCTGTTAATATTGATGACCTTGTGACAGGAGAGCTTATGTGGGGCGCTTCAAAAAGCCTGCTTTACGGCTCAACAATAATCATTGTTATATCTGCATTCGGGCTCGTGGAATCTCCGCTGATACTCTTCGTGCTTCCTGTTCTTTTCATAAGCGGGCTGATATTTGCCGAGATATCCATTATATTCACTGCTGTTGTACCAGGGATAGATTCATTTAACTATTTCTACACACTTCTGATGACCCCGATGTTTCTTTTTTCAGGCATATTTTTCCCTCTGGATAACCTGCCATCTGTTGTCTCGAAGATTGCATTCTTCACACCTTTGTATCATCTTGTTAATACATGCAGGGCACTGGCGCAGGGAAGTTTAAAATCAGCCCAATGGGATATTCTTTGGATCTTTCTTGTTGTAATAATTCTCGCACCTTATCCATTCAGGTTGATGAGGAAGCGGATTATAAAATAAAGCTGCTTTTTATAAAGGATGTTCGGATTTGAATCAGGCGTTCAAAAGGACGCCTGATTCTTTTGTTTTGTTTATTCTTCGATTGGTGGTGTATCCTCGGGTGCAGAGTTACTGACTGCAGGCCCCCCTGTACTTTCTGATTTTGAGAATGCCAGGATGCCCATCCATACAAAGCCTGCTATAGGAACCAGCAGCAGGAGGCCGAGCCATTTATTTTTTCCAAGGTTTTCTGTTATGCACATCCAGAGATAAACGCCGATGAATGGCCCTATTATTGGAATAAACATGAGAAGAATCCACCACCACGGTTTGCCGGCGGCTGTAACAACTGTCCATAAATTAACAAGTGGAACCCATGCAGTCCATGGAGCGGATACATTGAGTTTCTTTGCGATAAGGAAAAGACATAAGGAACAAAATATATATACGGCAAGTACAATAACTAACATAATCATACCGAAGCCGGCCATCAGACCAATCAAAAGTCCGGGGGCAACGCCGGGTGTTTCTTTTTGAGGCATTGGCGTTGGTGGCATTCCTGCAGGTGGCTGGACTTCCTGCGTTTCAGTTTTTTGTTCAGTCACAGAAGCTTTCTTCTCTGGAGTAACTTTTTGTAGTCCGGGTTTCTGAGGTTGAATTGCCTTTAAAGGCTGTTTTACATCAGGCTGTTTCGCAGGAACCGGTTCAGGTTTTGCCGAAGGTTGTTTTGAAGGGGCTGTTTCCTTCTTTGCCTCAGCCTGTTTAACTTTAGCCTCAGCAGCAGATGGTTTCTGTTCAGAGGGAACTTGCTCTCCTGCAGGCTGCGCAATCTTCTCTTTGATTTTATCTTCAGGCTGTTTTTGGATTAAACCGGCCTTTTCCAGTGAAAAATCAGGATCGAGCAGATATGCTTCATTAAAATATTGCGTTGCCTCATCGAATTTCCCGAGTTTGTAGAGCGAATAACCCATAAGATAATATGCAGCAGGGTTAGGGTTCTTTTTTACATAATCCTGTAATTGTTCCACAGCCTTTGCGTATTTTTTACTGTTGTAATATTTTAGCGCTTTGGAATATTCGGCATCTGTCTGTGCAAGGGTTGTGTACGGCGCTACAAAAAATAATCCCAAAAACATGATAATGACAAAAACAAGCTTTTTCATAATTGCCTCCAGTTTTATAAGGCTTTTAAACTGCACATCACCACTCCAGGCTGTTACCATTATATCAGATTTTATTTTTTTACAGCAAACCCCTTTAACTCAAGGTCAGAGAGGATTTCGCCCAGGTGTTCACTGCTCCTGACTTCTACTGTGAAAACCACCTTTGTTTTGCCTATCGGCAAATCCGCCGCAACCCTTTCGTGGATAACATTGAGAATATTACCCCTGTGTGAAGCGATGACACCGCTTATGTGATGCAGGCTGCCAGGTATGTCGTCAACAACAACCTCAAAGACCCCTATCCGGCCGCTCGATACGAGGCCTTTATGGATTATTCTGTCAATGAGTGTAAAATCTATATTCCCGCCGCTTACAACAAGGACAATGCGTTTGCCTTTAAACCTCTCCTTATTCTCCATGAGGGCTGCTAATGGTACTGCGCCTGCCCCTTCTACAACCAGCTTTTTCCGTTCCAGGAAAAGGAGTATCGCCATTGCAATGGAGTCTTCATCAACTAAAACTATGTCATCAACATATTTATTCATGACATCAAAGGTCCTGTCGCCTATTTTTCCGACTGCTATGCCGTCAGCAAGCGTGGGCAATGGTGGTTTATCATGTATTTTTTTCTCTTTGAAAGAACTGTAGGCAGCTGTTGCAGATTTAGTCTGGACTCCAATAACCTTTGTTTTGGGGGATAAGGCATTTACGGCAATTGAGATGCCGGATATAAGTCCGCCTCCCCCAACAGGCACAAGTATGAAATCTATATCTTTTAAATCCTCTGTAATCTCAATCCCGATAGTGCCCTGACCTGCAATTATTTCTTCATCGTCAAAGGCATGGATGAATGTATAGTTTTTTTGCGACATGGCATAATCCAAGGCTTCATTAAAACTTTCTCCATGAAGTTCAACCTCAGCGCCGTATCCCTTGGTTGCCTCCTGTTTTACTATAGGCGCTGTTACAGGCATGACTATCTTTGCGTGAAGCCCGAGCCTGCCTGCGGCAAATGCAACACCCTGCGCATGATTGCCCATTGAGGCGGCTATCACCTTGCCGTCCTTAATTCCGGTCAGTTTATTAAATGCGCCCCTGACTTTAAATGAGCCTGTCTTCTGAAGATTCTCCGCTTTCAGGTAAACATCGGCGTTAATCAATTTGCTGAAGGAGTTGGAATGGATTAAAGGAGTTTTGTGGATAAAAGGCCGGATGTTTTTAAGTGCCTCTTCAACGTCTTTGATTCCTATCATGCTTTAAATTATATCACAGCCGTATTGGGTGTAATAATTTATTAAATATGAGGCGGATGATATAAAAATGAACAGCTAAATGGGTTATTATTAATATATGACTATTGTAAGACTCATTTTAGTCCTGGGACTGCTTTTTGCGTTGCCTTCTGTTATTCATGCTACGGTGTTTCAGTATTTTGATGAAGACGGAACGCTCATCATTACTGATAGCCCGGACGGCTGGAGACAGGTAAAGCCAAAGCGCTTCATGCCGGATAAAGAGCCATTAAAGCAGCCTGAAGCAGTTAAAGAGTTACCCAAAACAGTAAAGCCGGATTATAAGAAAGATGTCCAGTACAATTACTATCCTGTTACTGGAAAGAATCTTCAGGAAGTAGTTGCTTCTGCAGATAGAAACGGCCCGTTTGACAGCAAGGAAAGCAGGAATTATCCTGCCCAGACCAGATGGAGATTAGGCTGGTCATATAACTTTGACTACTCCCCTCAGAGAGAGGGAGAATATATTCATGTGGCCCTGAATATATTCGATATTAATTTAGATTCCGATATAACGGTAACACTTCCAATGATCACAGAAGGCACAGAGCTAAATCCTCATGATTCAGAACTCTGGGGGAAATATGTCAAAGGGCTTCTTGAGCATGAGAATGACCACGTGAGGATAACAACTGACCCTTTCTACTGGGACGAGGCGCGGAAGACTATTTCGGGGATAAAAGAGCTTACCCTGCCCTATGACGGGCATAGCGACATGGATTCAGTAATAAAAGATACTGTGAAGGCCGAGACCGGAAAGATGGGGCATAACCTGATGAAGGAAATAAAGATGAGGAACGATGAATATGACCGGGTTACAGAGCACGGGCTTAAGCCGGAGATGAGGGATGTTTTTTTCAGCAGGTAACTTTTTTATCCCCTTATCCTGCTTAGTAGTTAAGTTTTAGAAAGTTTTTAAGCAGGTCTTTCCCGACCTTTGTAAGTATTGACTCCGGATGAAACTGAACTCCTTCAACAATAAACTCCTTATGCCTCACTCCCATTATCTCATCCTTGTCAGTCCATGCGCTTATCTCAAGGCAGGCAGGAAGTGTCTCTTTTTTAATAACAAGAGAATGGTATCTTGTTGCCTCAAAAGGATTTGGCAGCCCCTTAAATATGGTCTTTCCGTCATGATTAATCATTGAGGTCTTCCCATGCATGAGTCTTGGCGCCCTTATGATATCTCCTCCGAACGCAGCGCCTATTGCCTGGTGGCCGAGGCATACACCAAAAATCGGAATCTTTCCTGCAAAATGTTTTATCACTTCAACAGAAATGCCTGCCTCCCTTGGCGTGCACGGGCCCGGAGATATAACTATCCTTTCAGGCCTCAGTTTCTCAATCTCTTTTATAGTAACCTTGTCATTCCTGAATACCCTTATATTCTCTCCAAGCTCTCCAAGGTGCTGGACGAGGTTATAAGTAAAAGAATCATAATTATCAATCATTAAAAGCATAGACTTCCTCTTAGTAAAAGCAGGATATGATGTTTGAGCGGTTTTATTTTGCCGATATTCCTACAGTAAATTGCTGAATAAACATGAGGCAAAATACCTCTTCGCCTCGGCGAATCCGCCTGGGGCGGAGGAGTCTCTGCGATAGCCCGAGAATGAGCGAAGATATTATATCCTGCTTTAATATACATACCTTAACCCAATCCCTTCTCCGCCATATCAACAGCCTTCATCATTCCCTTTGCCTTATTAACAGTCTCTATGTATTCCCTTTCAGGCACGGAATCAGCAACAATCCCGGCGCCTGCCTGAACATAAATCCTGTTATCCTTTATTATAAGCGTTCTTATCGTAATGCAGGTATCCATATTACCTGAATAGCTGAAATATCCCACAGCGCCTGCGTAAGGCCCTCTTTTTGTCGGCTCAAACTCTTCTATAATCTCCATGGCCCGCACCTTTGGAGCGCCTGTCACAGTCCCTGCCGGAAAACATGCGCGAAGCACATCAAAGGCATCGAGATTTTTCTCCAGCTTCCCTTCAACATTCGATACCATGTGCATCACATGGCTGTATCTCTCAATGTCCATAAGTTCTGTAACAGTGACAGAGCCTTTCTCTGCAACCCTGCCGACATCATTTCTTCCAAGGTCAACGAGCATTATATGTTCTGCAATCTCTTTCGGGTCTTTTTTTAGTTCTTCTTCAAGCGCCTTGTCTTTTTCCTCTGTGTCTCCTCTTTTTCTTGTGCCAGCAATCGGCCTCAGGACTATTTTTTTATCCTCAAGCCTTAC
>CAKKPR010000360.1 GCA_919901705.1 Thermodesulfovibrionales bacterium
TGAAAGGGGATTATGTTCATGCTGCATGGGCCATATTGATAGCTATAGTCTTTGACGGCCTTGACGGCTGGATTGCAAGGCTCACAAACAGCACAACAAGGTTCGGAATAGAGCTTGATTCCTTGTCAGACCTCGTTGCATTCGGTGTTGCGCCTGCTGTAATGCTATATAACTGGTCTTTAATGCCGTTCGGGAGGATAGGATGGGCAGCGGCATTCCTGTTTGTTGCGTGCGGGGCGCTAAGACTTGCAAGGTATAATGTGCAGATGGGCTCAACTGAAAAGAAATCATTCACCGGCATGCCGATTCCCGGAGCTGCGGCTGTGATCGCGACAACCACGATATTTTACAGTCAGATGGATTGGGCAGGCCGAAGAAGCATTTTTATACTCATCCTGACATTTATACTCGCCATCCTCATGGTCAGCACTCTCAGGTTTCATGGAGCAAAGGAACTGGATTTCAAAAAAAGGAAACCATTCTGGATACTCGTTGCGTTTGCCATTGTCTTTGCTGTTGTAGTCATGCATCCGGAAAAAACGCTTTTTGTCTCTGCAATGCTTTATCTTACAGTTGGCATAATAGAAAATTCATACATCTACTACAAAAAGTTTAAAAATTTAAGTCAGCCTTTGGAGAAATAATGAGGATAATCAGAATCTTTGATACAACACTCAGGGACGGAGAACAGTCTCCGGGCGCCTCAATGAACGTGGAAGAAAAGCTTCAGGTTGCAAAGCAGCTTGTAAAGCTCGGCGTTGATATTATAGAGGCAGGATTCCCTATAGCATCAGATGGTGACTTCGAGGCTGTCAACAGAATAGCCAATGAAGTGAAGGGCGCAACCATAGCCGGGCTTGCAAGGGCAAAAGAAGCTGATATAAAAAGGGCTTACGAGGCTGTTAAGAATGCGTCAAAAAGAAGGATTCATACATTCCATTCAACTTCAGATATTCATTTAAAGTATCAATTCAGAGTAAACCGCGAAGAGGCTTTAAAGAGGTCTGTTGAGATGGTAAGGCTTGCAAGAAGCCTTGTTGAGGATGTCGAATTCTCGCCTATGGATGCTACGAGGACAGAACTGCCTTATCTGATTGATGTGGTAGAGGCGGTTATTGAGGCTGGAGCATCCACAGTGAATATACCGGATACTGTTGGATATACAACTCCTGAGGAATTCGGCAGGATTATAAAGGCCATAAAAGAAAAAATCGGGGATAAGGCTGTGATTTCAGTTCACTGCCATAATGACCTCGGCCTTGCTGTAGCAAACTCATTGTCAGCTGTCTTAAACGGAGCAGGACAGGTGGAATGCACAATCAACGGCATAGGAGAGCGGGCAGGCAACTGCTCAATGGAAGAGGTAGTCATGGCGTTAAGGACCCGCAAGGACTTTTTCAATGCCGACACAAAAATAAATACAAAAGAGATTATACGCTCAAGCAGGCTTATAACAAAAATAACAGGAATACCTGTACAGCCCAATAAGGCGATAGTTGGCGCAAATGCCTTTGCACATGAATCAGGGATACACCAGGACGGACTGCTGAAGGAAAAGACAACTTATGAGATAATCAGGCCTGAAAGCATAGGGCTCCGGAGCACAAAGCTCGTGCTCGGAAAACATTCAGGAAGGCATGCATTCAAGGCAAGGTTAAGCGAACTCGGGTACGATCTCAGTTCTGAAGAAATTGAGAACTCATTTGCTAAATTCAAACACCTCGCAGACCAGAAAAAGGACATATTCGACGAAGACATAGAGACTCTCGTCTCGGAAGAGGTATCAAAGATACCCGAGACATACCAACTCGTTGATCTTTCTGTTTCAAGCGGCATGAAAAAAGAGCCAAAAGCTGCAATCAGGATGAAGGTCAAAGACAAGATGGTAAAGAAAATATCAAGCGGCGACGGCCCTGTTGATGCAACCTATAAGGCTATTTCATCAATAACAAAGACAAAGAGCGACCTGCTGAAATTTGAGGTGAAGAGCATCACAGGAGGAACAGACGCCCTCGGAGAAGTCATTGTCTCTCTTGAAGAAGACGGCCGCACTGTAAGGGGCCACGGCGCGGACACAGACATAATCGTTGCTGCTGCAAAGGCATATATTAATGCCCTGAACAAACTGGCGGTAAGGAAAAAATAGGAAAAAACTATTATGAAAATCCTGCTTGTCTATCCAAATTATCCCGATACCTTCTGGAGCTTTAAATATGCATTGAAATTCATTTCCAAAAAGGCCAGCCTTCCTCCTTTGGGATTACTGACCATAGCTTCAATGCTTCCTCCGGAATGGGAGAAAAGGCTTATTGATATAAACGTTAACCCCCTGAAGGACAAAGATCTCTTATGGGCCGATTATGTCTTTATCAGCGCCATGTCGATTCAGAAAGAGTCAGTAAAAACAGTAATCAGCAGGTGCAAAGCTCTGGGAGTCAAGATTGTTGCAGGCGGGCCATTGTTCACATCCTTCTCTGAAGAGTTCGAAGGGGACGTGGACCATTTTGTGCTCGATGAGGCTGAGATTACCCTCCCGCCTTTTCTGGATGATTTGAAAAAAAGACAGGCCAAACATATTTATACATCGCAGCAGCGTGCAGACATCAGAAATACTCCTTTACCGCTATGGGAACTTGCGAATTTAAAAAAATATGCATCAATGAACATCCAGTATTCAAGGGGATGCCCGTTTGATTGCGAATTCTGCAATATCACTGTGCTGCATGGACGCGTACCCCGGACAAAAGAAAAAGAGCAGGTAGTTGCAGAGATGGAAAGTCTCTATTTGCGCGGATGGAAAGGCGGCTTATTTTTTGTCGATGACAACTTTATCGGCAATAAGATAAAGTTAAAAAAGGAAGTCCTTCCTGCAATCATCGAATGGATGGAAAAAAGAAACCACCCGTTCAGTCTCTCAACTGAAGCATCCATAAACCTTTCTGATGATGAAGAACTTATACACATGATGGTCAAGGCCGGGTTCGACACGGTCTTTATCGGAATTGAGACTCCTAATGAAGAAAGCCTTGCTGAGTGCAGTAAAATTCAGAACAGGAACCGTGACCTCATAGCATGCGTCAAGAAAATCCAACGTTTGGGTTTAGAGGTACAGGCAGGGTTCATCGTTGGATTTGATAAAGATCCGACCTCTATCTTTGAACGGCTTATTGCATTTATCCAGGAAAGCGGAATTGCTACTGCAATGGT